>JAQCNK010000370.1 GCA_028275075.1 Haloarcula sp.
TAACTCGCTTACGATACCCCACCACCGTTTCAGCTATTCGTGACTCACCCACCGGTGGCACCAATAGATATAGAACTCCCACTCCACCAGTTGTAGATGGTCACTGTTTCAAGTGACCAACTGCTTCACCGCCCGACTGCCGCTCACGATTTGTCTTGCCCGACCCGCCCAACTTGGCTTCAGCCGGGGGCTCTTTCCCCCACTTTTCGTTACAGATCGATACCGGGGTGTGTTGATTCGACAGATTAAATGTTAGCAGAAACTGATAACCAATGATAGCCAGCCGGGTTACCGCTATCGCCGAGAGAAATGAATACCGATCCGCTACACCGGCCTACAGGTCTCTCGGCTCGACGGTCTTCCGGTCGTTTGCTTCGGCTCGCTCGGCGGCCTCGCTGAGCAGTTCATCGACTTCGTCGTTAAGGGCCTCGTAAAAATCGGCTGAAACCGGGTGATCTGCCAGTGCATCCTTCACAGCTGATTTGACAATGAGGTCAGTCATTCCATTGCAGCGTTCAGTCCGGCTATATATAGCGTTTGAGGTTCTGAGTCAGCAGATTTAGCACTCTGCCAACTGGAGCGTTGTACTGTCGAATAATACGGACGCTGCCAATCCATTACTATCTCTCGATACGAACGCCGTGCGCGATGCAGAGGTTGCATCCATACCCGATTATCCTTACCTGTATTTACTGTTTGACGGTCGTCACGGTAAAGAGAGCGTCATCCGACAGGACAGCTTGGACGCGGCTGTGCCAGACTTCTGCGAACAGTTCGCGGTCTTCCTCGCTGGCCGTCCCGTCGATGATCTGCTGGAGATTGCCCAGTGCTGGCCCGCCGTCCGGCACCTCGCTGACGTGGTAGGTCACCTCGACGGTCTCGTCCGTATCCGTCCGGTGGAAGCGGAACGTCGGCTCGGCGCTGTCGGGCTCGAAGGCGTCGAACGTCAACAGGTTCCGGCGGTCACCATAGCCGCCGGCGAGCCCGCCGAACCCGTCTTCCTGCGCCGCGCCGGTCACGTACGAGATGAGCCGGCTCATCACGCCGTAGGTGGCGTCGTCACGCGACCCTGCCGCGAGCACTTCGATCTCGCTGCGAACCGGCTGGTCGTCCGGGTACAGCGCGTCGAGACCCAGTTGTGCGATGCGGTAGGCGCCGGATGCGGTCGGACAGGAGTGGCCCGCGGCTTTGACCAGGTCCTCGTAGGTGACCACGAACGGCTCGCCTGGTTCGAGGACCGCGAGCGCTTCTGCGACGGGGTCGCGGATCCGGATCGGTTCGACGTCGTATTCGACTGCCCAGTGCTGTTCGTTACGATTCGTGTCGGATGGGTTCGTGGATTCTGACATTGGTCTGACTTGTCGAGGGTAGTCGTGGCTCTATGCTGTTAGTAGCGCAGCAGGCGCATCCCGTTGAGGATGACCGCGAGGACGCTGGCCTCGTGGACGAGCATCCCCAGCGCGAGCGTGACGTAGCTCGTCAGCACGCCGGCCAGCAGGAGCGTCACCGTCAGCACCGCGAGGCCGACGTTCTCGAAGATGTTCCAACGGGTCGCCTTGCTCAGCGCCACCGCGTAGGGGATGCGCTCCAAGTCGTCAGCCATCAGCGCCATGTCCGCTGTCTCGATGGCAGTGTCGGTGCCGGCAGCGCCCATGGCGATGCCAATGTCGGCGGTCGCCAGCGACGGCGCGTCGTTGATGCCGTCGCCGACCATCGCCACAACGTGGCCGTCCTCGCGGTACTCCTCGATGACCGCCTGCTTGTCCTCGGGCAGCAGTTCCGCGCGGTAGTCGTCGATACCGACCTCCTCAGCCACCGCGGCCGCAACGCGTTCGTTGTCGCCGGTCAGCATCACCGTCTCGATACCCGCGTCCTGTAACTCTTGGACGACACCGGATGCCACCTCGCGGAGTTCGTCGCGCATTGCGATAGCGCCGACGACGACGCCGTCACGGACGACGTGGACGACAGTCTCGCCGCGCTCCTCGCGCTCGCGAACGTAGTCGGCGACCTCATCGGGAACGTCGATCCCGCGTTCGTCAAGCAGTTTTCGATTGCCGACGACGACTTCGCGGCCGTCGTGGTAGGCGATGACGCCCTTGCCGGCGACCACGTCGAAATCGTCCGGATCGGGGACGGATCGTGCTTCCGCGGGTGCTGATTCGGTGTCTGCCTGGACAGCTTCCGTCCCGCCATCGGTGACTCCGGCCGGACGGTTCTGTGCCGCCTCAAGGATGGCGTCCCCGAGATGGTGCTCGCTCTTTTTTTCGGCGATGGCTGCAAGCTCCAGCACGTCGTTGGCCGCGGCGTCGAAACCAGCAACGTCGGCGACAGTCGTCTCGCCTTTGGTGAGGGTGCCGGTCTTGTCGAAGGCGACGAGGTCGATCTTGCCGGCCTGTTCGAGATGCTCGCCGCCCTTCATTAGCACGCCTGACCGGGCGGCGTTGCCGATGGCGCTAACGATGCTGACCGGTGGTCCGATCACCAATGTGCCCGGACACCCGATGACGAGCAGCGTCAGTGACAAAATCGCGTTCTGGGTGACGACGAAGGCGCCAATCGACAGCGCGATAACGCCCGGCGTGTAGTACTTAGCGAAGCGGTCGATGAGGCTCTCGGTGGGCGACTGGGCCTCCTGGGCCTCTTCGACGCGTTGGATGATCCGCTGGAGCGTCGTATCGGTACCAGAGCCGGTCGTCCGCACCTCCAGCGAGCCCTCCTCATTAATAGTCCCGGCGTACACCTCGTCGCTGTCGGCCTTGTGGACGGGTGCGCTTTCGCCAGTGACTGGTGCCTGATTGACGGCACTTTCCCCCTTGACAACCTCACCGTCCACCGGGATCTTCTCGCCGGGTTTGACGATGACGATTTCGCCCTCTTCGACCTCGCGGGCGGGCACTTCTTTTTGATCGCCGTCGCGGCATACGGTGGCCGTGTCGGGTGTCATCTCTAGCAATTCTTTGAGGGCGTTGCGCGTCTTGCGCATCGTCCGCCCTTCGAGGTACGAGCCCAGCGCGAACAGGAAGACCACTGCGGCAGCTTCCCAGTACGAACCGATGACAATTGCGCCGACAGCGGCAAGCGTCACGAGCGTCTTGATCCCCAAGGTGCGACTTTTGACTTCGTGGTAGGCGGTCTTGGCGATGTCGTAGCCGCCGATGATAGCCGCCAGGATCAGAGTCGCGGCGCTCAGCGTGTTCAGGCCGGCGAAATATCCGATACTCCAGCCACCGGCGTACAGCAGGCCGCTCACCGCGACGATGATGGCCTTCCGATGTTGACGGTAGTATTGTTTAACTGATTGGGTATCCATGATTGGTCTCCTCAGGCGGGCTGGGGAGTGTAGCCCTGGTTCTCGATGGTCTGTTCGAACGTGGCGGGGTCGGCGACGTTATCGTCGTAGTCGATCTCGACGCGGCCGGTTGAGTAGTGTACTTCAACGTCTTCGACGCCCTCCTGGTTCGAAAGGGCGCGTTCGACGGTGCTTGCACAGCTCGGGCAGTCGAAGTCCATCACGCGGAACTGGGTCGTTTCGCTCATTGCAATTCAACGTACCACCGGAATTGCCATAAGTATTTTTTAGATGATATGTTTGAATGTATATACAGCGTGTCTGAACGGACAAACGAGTCGTCTAGAGCTTTGCCAGGCATCCGAGGGGGAGTGACAGCCGGAACGGTGCGACAGTCGCCACTACTTAGCGTGTACACGCTGTCGATTCAGACATGAGCACGTTTAGTGCCGACCACGAGCTTGAGGATATCGCTGTTCGGGATACGCGGGTCTCCGATGCGATTGGTGAACCGATGCGAGCGATGATTCTCGATGTTCTTGCTGATGAGACGCTGACGGCGAGTGACGTACACGAGCGCCTCGCCGACCGCGGGATCGACCGGACAGAAAACACGGTGCGCCACCACATCAACGAACTGCGGGACGCCGGTCTTGTCGATGTCGTCCGGTTTGAGGAGGGGCGTGGCGGGACCACCAAATACTACGGGGCGAACACGACCGTCCTCTCGTACTCACTGCCAGAGTCAGCCGACCCCGCCATTGAGGAAATGATCGACGCAATCCAGCCACAGGTCGAAGCGACCCTCGCCACGCTGACAGACGAATACGACGATATGATTGACGACATTACGACCGAGATGCAACCCTGTGAACACTGTCGAACCCAGAAGCACGAGACGTACGTGCTGTTGACGGTCCTCAGACGGGCGTTCGTCCGAGCACAACAAGACTAGAAGTCCGCATGACCCACGGAGGATCATCGTATAGCTTTTACCTTCGACACCCTCTTTCGGTCGCCTCCCGTGGCCGTCTGTATGTCACAGGCGAGCTTTGATGACGACGAGTTATTCACGGAAGCGACTGCAGACATCCAGTCGGAGATCGAGGAGTCGTTGACAGCGGCCACTGCAGCGTTGCCGAGTCACGCTGACCTCGTCAAGCACGATACCGAGACAGCCGTCGCTGCCTTGGAGTCAGTTGAGGAGGCGGTGGACATTGATGCGGCTGAGGCGGCTGTTGCAGACGTGAAGAAGACGTTCCTGCTTAGTCAGCAGCGGATACCTTCGATTCGGAATATGCCACTGAGACCGAAGCAACGATCAATGAGTTGCCGGGTCACCGTACCATCGTCAACATCATTTTGAACGGCTCAACCGCCGCTACGGAGTGGGGTGTTCCTGAAGACATGGCAACCGCTTCGCCAGCTCCGAGTTCGTGTTCGGTTCCATCGACGGTGACCCGCGCCTGTCCCTCAAGAACTCG
>JAQCNK010000371.1 GCA_028275075.1 Haloarcula sp.
GTGTTACGCCCCAACGGGCGGTCGACAGGGGCAAAAGGCAGGACGACAGGGGAACTGCTGGGTAAAAACCTGCTATATGAAAAACTATCAGTCACCGCAAGGACCAAGACACTGCTAATCGCAGACATAGGTATATGCATCACCCTGGACCGCCACGGTTCGTGGGCGCCGGTGACGAGATAGAGCTCGCACCGCGTGATCCCGATCCGACAGCGACCTACAGGTGGCAGCTCGTACAGACTCCCGATGACTCCGACGCGAGTGTCGGCGAAGACCCGGTCGAACAACTGGTTCCGGACGTTCCCGGAACCTACGTCGCCGAGCTAACCGCGCCCGACGGTACGCACCGACTGACCGTGCGAGCGTTCCCGAGCGCGCTCTCACCGGCTGGTACAGGCGGTGCCTCGGGCTTCTCCGGGCGCCGGAGTGGGCAGGTCAGTGGCGGCGTCTCCGGCGGCGTCAGCGGCGGTCGGAGTGGGTCTGGTAGCTACGGCGAGTTGACCACGCGCGAAAAAGGAGAAGGCGGCCGACCGCACCTGACCCTACAACCGGTCGTTGAGGGCGACGATGCTGTCGTCAAGGCCGACGCAGAACCCCATCCGAACGCAACGGAGACGGCCGACAACCTAGAGGTCGAGTTCCTGCTCGACGATCGCGACGAAGTCGACCCGAGCGCTGTGACCGTGAGCGACCGTGAACTTCGGGTTCCGCTCGACGCCGTCGAGGACAGAGTTCGGGTCCACGCTGTCGCGGTCGGCAAAGATGGCTACAGCGTCGCAGACGCCGCGGAGTTCGAGCATGAAGAAGATGAACTCGCGACCGACGGTGGTGCGGCCGTCCAAACAAGCCAGACGGTCTCCACGGGCCAGCCCTACCACCCGCCCGAGTGGGCGGAGGAGTCGGTCATCTACGAGATATACATCCGCACCTTCGGTAGCGGGGAGGGTGGCGCCTTCGACACGATCATCGAGCGCCTCGACTATATCGAGTCGTTGGGCGTGGACACGATCTGGCTCACGCCGGTACTCCAGAACGACCACGCTCCCCACGGCTACAATATCGTGGACTTCCTCTCCATCGCTGATGACCTCGGGACTCGGGAAGACTACGAGCGGTTCATTGAGGCGGCGCACGATCGGGGCATCAAGGTGCTGTTCGATCTGGTCTGTAACCACTCGGCCCGCACCCACCCGCATTTCCAGGCCGCAGTCAACGACAAGGACAGCGAGTACCGCGACTGGTACGAATGGCGGGGAGACACCGAGCCCGAGACGTACTTCGAGTGGGAGCACATCGCGAACTTCAATTTCAACCACCTGCCAGTGCGTCGGCATCTGCTTGACGCCGTCAAGAAGTGGCAACCACTCGCCGACGGGTTCCGCTGTGACATGGCGTGGGCGGTCCCGAACAACTTCTGGCGGGAGATCCACGACTACTGCAACGAGGCCGCCGATGATTTCCTCCTGCTGGACGAGACCATTCCGTACATCGCGGACTTCCAAGCCGGCCTCTTCGACATGCACTTCGACTCGACGCTGTACTTCTCGCTGCAACAAGTCGGTGGTGGCGAAGACGCCGAACTCGTCCTCGATGCCATCGACGAGCGCGGTGAGGCCGGATTCCCGGACCACGCCTCGTTCATGGTGTACGCGGAGAACCACGACGAGACCCGCTATATCGTCGATTACGGTAAAGAGGCGGCCGAGGCCGCCGCGGCCGCGACGTTCACACTCCCCGGCGCACCGATGATTTACGCCGGCCAGGAGTTCGGCCAGCGGGGCCGTCGCGACGACCTCGCCTGGGACCACGCTGACGACGACCTGCGGGAGTACTTCAGCTCACTTGCCGACGTGCGAAAACACACCCCAGCGCTGTCGTCCGACGGTGACCTTGAGCGGATCGATTACGAGGTTGCAACGGGGTGGGACGACCGCGTGGTCGCCTACGCCCGGGCGACCGACGAGGAGGCTGTCGTCGTCGTACTGAACTTCGGTGAGGACCCCGCCACGGTGTCGGTACCCGAGGAGGCAGCCAGCCACGACATAATCGCCGACGAAGATGTCGGCGCTGAGGGGACAGCCGTCACTGTCGACAGCGCTGTTGTCCTCCCCGC
>JAQCNK010000029.1 GCA_028275075.1 Haloarcula sp.
GACGGCCTGACGAGCGCCGCAATCGCCACGACGGCGCTGACGCGGGCGGGGATTCCCGTTGCGACTGTCTTCAAGAAGCAACTCGACGCTACGGAGATCGCGAGTCTCGCTGCGAGGGACGAGGAGACGGTGTTGTTCACTGACTTTGGCTCGGGCCAACTCGACGCCATCTCCGATCACGTCGCGGCGGGCGATTTCGAGGCCGTCATCGCCGATCACCACCAGCCGGCCGACCCGGACGACTGTCATCCCGATGTCGTCCACGAAACGGACGGCTACGCCGATTTCGACTACCACTGTAACCCGCTGCTCGTCGGGATCAACGGGGCCTCGGAGTTGTCCGGAGCGGGGGCGGCGTACGTCCTTGCCCGAGCGCTGGAACCCGACGGCGGTGACAACCGCGACCTATCGGCGCTGGCGGTGGTCGGCGCTGTGGGCGATATGCAGGCCGTTGGCGGTGAGCTTGTCGGTGCCAACAGCGGTATCGTCGAGGAGGGCGCCGCGGCCGACGTGGTGACTGAAGGGACAGACCTCTCGCTGTACGGCAAGCAGACACGTCCACTCCCCAAACTCCTGGAGTACGCGACTGACGTACCGATTCCGGGCATCTCCAACGACCAGGCCGGGGCAACACAGTTTCTAACCGATCTGGGGCTGGACCTGAAAGTACAGGGCGAGTGGCGGACCTGGGCGGACCTAACCGACGAAGAACGCCAGACGGTCGCCAGCGCGCTGGTCCAACGGGCGGTCAAACGCGGTGTTCCGGCCGGCAAGATCGAGTCGATCGTGGGGACGACCTACACGCTGACCGACGAACCGACCGGCACCGAACTCAGGGACGCAAGCGAGTTCTCGACGCTACTGAACGCGACTGCCCGCTACGAGCGGGCCGACGTGGGACTGGCGGTGTGTCTGGGCGAGCGCGAGGCTCCCTTGGAGCAGGCCCGCAAGCTCCTGGCGAATCACCGTCGGAACCTCTCGGAGGGGCTCGATCTGGTGAAAGAGCGCGGAATTACCCACACCGAACACGTCCAGTACTTCGACGCCGGAGAGGCCATCCGCGAGACCATTGTCGGCATCGTGGCCGGGATGGCCCTGGGCACTGACGGCGTCGACGCCGACAAACCCATTATCGCCTTCGCCGACGCCGACGGGGAGACAAAGGTCTCTGCACGAGCGACTGGGCCATTAGTGGGCCGTGGCGTCGATCTCTCGGTCGTGATGAGTGAGGCAGCCCGCTCGGTCGGCGGTGACGGCGGTGGCCACGACATCGCCGCTGGCGCAACAGTCCCGGCGGGCGAGGAAGCGGCGTTCGTCGAGGCCGCCGACGAAATCGTCGCCGACCAACTCGGCTGATACCGGTGGCCGTATCAAATTGCTGTCGTTCACACCACCGGGCGAGGAAGCGCGAACGAACGCCCAGTCAGCGGTGCCGGTCTAGTTGCCGGTAACAAGAGCTATAGTTGCTCACACGGAATATTCAGCTGAATGGACCGACGTATACTGTTCGACATTCTGTTGGTCCTCGTCGGCGGGTTAGTCGCCTATACTGAGACGTTTGGCTTCGCCGACCCGCGGGCAACTATCTCGTCCTCGGCGGCTTGTTCGGGATCACCTTCGTCGGCTACCTCGTCGTCTACCTGCCACAGAGAGACGCCCGGAACATCCGCTCGCCATGACATCCTCCGCGCCTGTGGGCTACTGCGGCTGTAACACACTGAACCGATTTGCCACCCTGTGGGCATCGTTACGAACGAACAGCCGGCAGTATAACACACCATCTTTATTCCGGGCGCTCCTCATCCCGGCCAATGACCGATTTCGATCCCGAGCAGTTCGAGGATAAGTACGCGAACTACTTCCCCCAACTCCAGAAGGCGTACCAGCAAGCGTTCGAACTGATGAACGACCGCTACGACTCCGAACTCGTCCACGCCATCGACCAGCAGGTGTTGAACGAGTCCGAACCGTTCTACGACGACGACCGCGGCTTCTACGTCGAACTCCCGGAGAACCCGGCTGATCGTCTCACTGCCGTCATCGCCGACGAGGAGAAGCTCTCGGTCATCTTGGAGGAGTACACTGATCGATTGGAGGCGGAACTACACGACATCTTTGGCGTCGAGCGCTAACAAGCCAACATGGCAAGGTTCCTTACGCTCGCCCCGTAAGCGCCGATATGGACCAACGGACGCCACCCCAGACTGAAGAAGGCTGGTACGTGCTCCACGACTGTCGCCGCGTCGACTGGGACGCCTGGCGTGACGCTCCCCAGCGGGCTCGTGATCGGGCGCTTGCCGACGGTATCGATTTCTTCGAGGGGTACGAAGCACTGGCGGACGCAGAAGAGGGACAGACGGCTGTCTACACCGTCATGGGTCACAAGGCCGACCTGATGATACTCCATCTGCGACCGACGATGGCCGACCTTGACGCTGCCGAGCGCCACTTCGAGCAGACCGAGTTCGCTGGCTACACCGAACGCGCCTACTCCTACGTCTCGGTGACGGAGGCGTCGGGATACACTGAAAAGGCGAGAGCGTATTTCGACGGCGAGGTCGACGACGACTCAGGCCTGGCAGAATACATCCAGGGGCGACTCCACCCCGACGTGCCCGACGAGGAGTTCGTCTGTTTCTACCCGATGAACAAGCGCCGCGAGTCCGACCAGAACTGGTATGACATGTCGTTCGAGGAGCGCGCCGCCCACATCAAGCGCCACGGCGACATCGGCCGGGGCTACGGCGGGAAAGTGAACCAGATGATCTGTGGCTCTATCGGTTTCGACGACTGGGAGTGGGGGATCACGCTGTGGAGCGACGACATGACACACGTCAAGGAGCTGTTGACCGAGATGCGGTTTGACCCCTCTACCTCCCGTTTCGCGGAGTTTGGCCCGTTCTACGTCGGTCGCCGGTTCGCCCCCGAAGCGTTGCCCGCAGTGCTGGCCGGGCACCGGGTCCCGACCGACGAGAGCAACGAGACAGTGGCAGTCAGCGACGAACGACCCGCCCACGCGGCGGCGGCAGACGCCCAGACCGCCGGAAGCGGCCATACAGGCGACGCCGACAGCCACGGGCAGGTCCACCCCGGCAGCGCGGGTGAGGGCGACCACCCACACGGCGACGACGCCGCCGACCATCCGACGAGCGGTGCTGCCGACGAAGAGAGCGACGACTCCGCGGCACGCTCCGGTGGGAGACCCGACGTATCCGGCGACTTCGAGGAAGTTGACGACGCTGTTGGACGGCTGAGCCGACTCGGTCTCGGGGAAGGTGAGGCCTATGACGCCGGTGACTATGCGCTTGTCTTCCACTCGTCAGCCGACGCCGAAGATCTCGCCGACGAGGTGAGTGAACTCGGCGAGAGCTTCGACCACTACGACCGGCACGTGACGACGACGGTTCGGGCCCAGAGCGGGCAGAGCTACGTCGTCAGCGTCTGGACCGCCAAGGAGGCCGCTGAGACCGCTGCCGGCTTCCTCGATGATCTCGACGGCATTACGGAGCGTGTCGGCGGCCCGCTCGGCGAACCGAACGAAGGCGAGGCGGATGGCGGCGAGAGCGACGCCGAGGATGGCGAGACAGCAGCCTCCTCACAGTCTATCCGCGAGGAACTCGACGCCGAAGGCGTCTACGCCGGCCAGCCCCACGGTGAGGATGTCTACGCCCTGGTGGTCTACTCCGAAGCCGACCGGGAGACGCTGGCCGACGAAGTGTCTGGCCTCCGGGATGCGTTCGACCGGTACGACACGCACGTCCGGACGACCATTTACCATGACACCGAGTCGGACACGACCGCCGTCGCTTCGCTGTGGGACACTGAGGACGCCGCCGGCACCGCGAGTGATTACCTCACCGACCTCCCGGGCGTGGTCCGCCAGCAGGGCGAGGGCGACGGCTTCGGGACGATGGGGATGTTCTACACCGTCAAGCCGGAACACCGCGAGGATTTCGTCGACAAGTTCGACACCGTTGGCAGCCTGTTGGCGGACATGGACGGCCATCGAGAGACGGTGTTGTTGGCCAACCACGACGACGCAAACGACATGTTCATCGCCAGCCAGTGGGACAGCAAAGAAGACGCCATGGCGTTCTTCCGCTCTGACGCGTTCTCCGACACCGTCTCGTGGGGTCGGGACGTACTGGCGGACCGCCCGCGCCACGTCTTCTTGGCCTGACGACCAGTACGGCTTTATTGTCTCGGCGCTGCGACGAAGCGGAGCCGCCGGTAATCGGCCGTCCACGTCTCTGTCTCGGGGTCGAACAGCGTCGGACGCAACCGTTCCTCGACGCCGCTGAGGATAGCTTCGTGGTCGTGACCGCCGACACCGTCGAACAGGTCGTCGCCGAACATTTCGACCCACTCGCGCAGGCCCGCTTCGCCCCCATCGAGCGCCGTGGGACGGTCGAACAGTGCGGCCTCCGTGACTTCGAGACCGTTTGCCTCCAGACGGGGCGCGTACTCACCGATGCTCGGGAAGTACCACGGGTGACCGGCCTCGTACCCCCGCGTATCGAGTTCGGCCCGGACGGCCCGCTCGATCTGTGCGACGTTGCCACGGCCGCCGAGTTCCGCGACGAAGCGACCGTCTCCGTCCAGTGCGTCGGCGACCATCGACAGGACGGCGTCGTGGTCTTCGTCGGGAATCCAGTGGAGGGCGGCGTTCGAGAAGACGGCGTCGAACGGCTTGTCGGGCTCGTACTCGCGGGCGTCGGCCACTGAAAACTGCAGGTCGGGATAGCGCTCGCTGGCCTGTTCGACCATCGCCGCTGTGGCGTCGATGCCAACGATATCGGCGCCGCTGTCGGCTATCTCGGCTGTCAGCGTACCCGTCCCACAGCCGAGGTCGAGCACCCGCTCACCTGGTTGGGGGTCCAGCAACTGTACGACATCTTCGCCGTACGCCGCGACGAAGCCGTGACTGCTGTCGTAGTCGTCTGGGTCCCACTCGTTGTCGGACATGGCTGCAGCGATAGCTGCGTGTCAATAAAAGTACTGCGGGTTTCTGGCCCGCTCTCAGTCGTCGTCTTCGGTTGTCGTGCGGTCCAAATCCTTCTCGCCGAAGTAGATGTCCGCTCCGTCTTGGGCGACCTTCTCGGCCAGCACGGCACACTTGATACGCATCGGGGAGATGTCGACCCCGAGCATGTCGACGATGTCGTCGCGGTCCAGTTCCTCCAACTCCGCAATGGCCATC
>JAQCNK010000003.1 GCA_028275075.1 Haloarcula sp.
TCTGCCCGAGCGTTGATGTAACCGTGATCCTTTCTGGAGTCCGCAAACGACGGCACGAGACCCCATTCCATCCGCTGGATCGTGTCTGGCTCTGCCCCGGTGATAACCGGGAGTGACTGGCTGGGCGCGGCGTTGTAGCGTGCCTCGAAATCAAATGCGAAGGCGGCGTCGAAACGAGCTTCGATATCGGCTTGCGGCGCAAACAAGCTGTAACGGCCACACATACCACTCTAAATGGAGTCGACGAGCAAAAGCACAGGCCTTTCGCCTACGATTTAAACGCTATCCCGACCTATGGATAGCCAGATGACGGGCGACCCCTCGTTCTCGATACCGGCCCGGCCGACGCGTCGGTTTCCTCACGGCAGTGGTGTCGAGTACGAGGGCGGCACGGCGTTCGAACTGCTGCCCGACAACGAGTTCACCGAGCCGGCGTTAGGGGCCGTGGTCACCGATATCCTCGCCGACGGACCGTACCGCTACGGCGACTTCCACGACCTCCCGATGCCGCTGTGGCTGGTCCGCGACGAGGGGACCGCCGACGTGTTCCGCGTGGCGGTGCGGGACGGGACTGTTCGGTTGCACGTCCTGCCAGAGACGGAATCCGAAGGTTTGCGACGGTTCTACGAGCGACTCTGTGAGGAGACACCATCGCTGAGATGGACTGTCGACCGTCGCGTCGGCGGGGCCGGACAGTAGGCCCGCGCCCATACGGATTGCTGGTATCCGCCGCACTGTCGGCACAAATAGGCGGTTTCTGACGGACTGCACCGAGCGTGTTGCTCCCGTGAACGCCGTCGTGCGGTCGATCTGCACTGGTTCTCGACGGCGAATATAGTTCAGACTCCTTCGAGCTCCGCACGGTACTCGTTGACTGCGTCATCCGCTTCCGTGATACTGTCTGCTACGTCGGCTCCGTTACCGCTCTGAAGGTCGTTCAGCGCTGACTGGATACGGGCGAGTCGCCCGTGGTCGGGGCCGCGGTCGGCGGTCGAAAGCTCCTCGAGCTGGCCGGCGAGCTCACCGAGGCGATCACTTGCGTCGTCGTTTTCGGTTGCTTCAGCGGCTGATTCAAGCCTGTCACTGGCCGTTGCAAGTTCCACACGTGGCATATGCAGTGGTTCTAGGATGGAATTTAAAACAGTTTCTATGGGAGCTGCTCCTGTGGCTATCGTAGCTGCCAGCCGTCTGCAGTCCGCTCGACGACATCCTTGTCGGCGAGACGATCGAGTGCTTTCTCCACCAACTCCGGCGGCGCCTCGACCTCCCGGGCTAGCGACTGCACCGACGTCGGCCCGTGGGTGAGCGCACTCACCAGTTCTGCGTACAGCCGCCCCTCACCACTTTCGACGGTCTCGTCGAACCGATCGCGGAGGTCTGTCACCCGGCCCTGGACCCACCGCTGGGCCATCGAGAGTTCGTTTTCAAGCTGTTCGAGGCGCGCGAGTTGGTTGGCCATCTCTCGGAGGTCGCCGCCGCGCTCGTCGTCGACATCGATAGAGAGGTGCCGACAGGTGGAGATATCGAGCCCCGTGCTTGCTGGATAGGCACTCTTGGTTCCGAACTCGTAGGGTGAAACCCGGACCTCCAGTCGAAGGTCTCGGGAGATAGAGAAGTACTTCCGGCGCTGGTCGTCAGTTCGGGAGTCGACCAGTCCAGCCCCTTCGAGCTTCTTGAGATGGTCGATGACGGCTTTCGGGCTGACGCCGAGATACTCGCTTATCTCGGTCACGTAACAGGGCTTGTGTGCGAGGAGCCGCAGAATCCGCCGTCGGTTGGCGTTTCCGAGCAAGTCCAGTAGTTCGGCGGAGTCCATTCACCTGACGTAATGGGTCGTAGTAAAAAAGGTTGACTCTCGATTGATTTGCTAGGTCTGTCAACCCCGGGACTGGCTTATACTGTTGGCTGTAACATCACGGCAGAAATCGCCCAGCCCAAGGTGCCGATTATCTCCACGTACGTACAGCCAACAGTATTACAACTGACCGTATCAATCGCCACTACAGTCTCGGCAACCAGCGAGCCGCCACCGCTACCGAACACACCGACAGCGCCACAGTGGCGATGACGAGTGCGGGACCTGGATCGTAGCGCAGCGGCGGGTAGTAACCAAAGCCGTAGTCAAGCAGGTCGTTCGCAAGCGCCAAGAGTAGCGCCGTCGCCAACGCACCGCGGGTGGTCCGCGCATAGTGTGGGACAAGCGCCCCCTCGGCGACGAAGCCAACGTGTGTGAGGATAATGCCGAAGTACGCCCATACCGCGGGGAAATACGCGCTAAACCCGAGATTCAGCGCGATGACCGTCCAGACGCCCATCTTCACCAGCCACACCAGCGCGATAGTGTGGAGATAGGCCAGCGGCAGGTTCATCGGAACCTCTTCCAGTGGGTCACCGAGGAAGGGCCAGAGCGTCACCAGTGATAGCGTCATCAGGAACAGTGCTGTGGGAGAGTCTGCATACAGCGGCCAGAGAAACGTCGACACGTCCGGCATCGTCGCGACGTAGTAGCGAATCCCGACGAGGATGGCCACGGCGTTGACAACGACCAGCCACACCAGACTCGGCGCGTTCTCCAAGTAATATCTGGCGTGGTTCCGTGAGAGTGGCCCCCGCTCGCTCATACAGGGAGTGGCGGATGGCTGCGTGAAACCCTGTCGGTACGAGTTCGCGATGGCCAGTCGCAGTTACAATCGGTATAAGAACAAAGGGGATTCCGCCGAAGGTTTTTGTACGTGTGTGTGCATCGTTCACGTGCACCGATGTTTGAACAGTTCTCACGCGGCTACTACCTCGGCCGTCTCTACGTCGAACCACGTGACAGTGGCGCCGCGATGTGTCGAGACCAGCACGAACAAGTGAATCAGCAGTTGTACGGCGATGACGGAGTAACACGGATAGATCTTCCACTGGTGATGAAGCTGGGTCGGCGTCATTTCCCGGTCCACGGCGACGAGGAGGTGCCCGCGGATACGCTCGCGGTCCCGGAGACGGTGCTGGACGATGCGAACATCAGGAACCCACCGAGTCTGCACGAGGTGTTCCTCGCGAAAGCCGACCACGCGGCCCAGTTACTGTCCGTCGCGGACATGAGCGACGCCATGCCCGACAGCGCCGTGTAGCCGGCCGACCCCGGGCAGTCACTTTTAAGCCGGTCGGCGGATGCAGTACAGTCAATGCTGGACCGGTTGCTGGGACGCGAGTCGCTGAAGGAGCGCGTCGCCGAACTCAAAGAGGAAAAGCGCCACCTCGAACGGCAACTCGATGCCGAGGAAGAACGGCGCGCAGAGGCGACGACGGCCCGCCAGCAGGCCGAAGAGCGGGAGAACCGGCTCGAAGACCGCGTCACCGAACTCGAAGACCGCGTC
>JAQCNK010000049.1 GCA_028275075.1 Haloarcula sp.
AGCTCCTCGACGCCTTCGGCCTCCTCGACGTAGTCCTCGACCTCGATGTCCTCGTAGATCTCGAAGTCGTCGGGGAGTTCCGCGTCCGGCGGGATGATCTTGACCTGCACGCCGATGGTCCCGAGTTTCATCACGGCGACGCCGACGCCGCTGTCGACGATGTCCTCGGCGGGTTCGCCGTTGTGCTTGATGTAGCCGCGGTTGAACTTCTCGACGCGCGAGCGTGCACCCGTGACCTTCCCGGAGAGGACGATTTCGGCACCGAGCGCGCCCGCCTCCATGATGCGGTCGATGGTGGTGTGGCCGGCCTTGCGGAAGTACCAGCCACGTTCAAGGGCGTTCCCCAGACGGTCCGCGACGATGCGGGCGTTGAGGTCCGGCTCCTCGACTTCCTGTACGTCGACCTGCGGGTCATCGAGGTCGAACCGCTCTTCGAGAGTGGTGGTTATCTTCCGGATGTTCTTCCCGCCCTTACCGATGACCATCCCTGGCTTCTCGGCTTTCAGGACGATCTGGGTCCCCATCGGCGTCTTGGCGACGTCCATGCCGCCGTAGCCGGCGCGACCGAGTTCGTCCGCGAAGAACTCGTCTATCTGTGTCCGCTGGAGGCCGTCCTCGATGAACTGCTGTTCGTCGGCCATTAGCCTTCGGCCTCCTCGAGGACGAGTTCGACGTCGACCAGCGTGGCATTCCACGCCGACGCCCGGCCCATCGCGCGGGGCTTGCGGCCCTGAGTCTCACCGACCTTGTGGGCAGCGACGTGCATGATGGCCATGCTCTCGCCGTCGAAGCCCTGGTGGTCGGCGTTACCGATGGCGTTCTCAAGCAGGTCGATGAAGGCCTCGCTGGCCTTCTGCGGGAACCGTCCCGCGTCCCAGCCGTCGACCTTCGACTTGTGGCCGACGCCGGAGTTGTGCTGTTTGAACGCGACGGGCTGGTCGCCCTCGATGACCGCTTCGAGGAACTCGACGGCCTCGCCGGCCGTCTTGCCCTTGATTTCGCGGGCGATGGCCTTGCTGTGCTTCTTGCTCATCTGCCGCTCGCGGAGCATCGCTTTCGCGGTGGTGTCCGGGTCGGCGTCGACTGAGTAGCTGATTCCCATGATTACTTGAGCGGTACGAATTTCGAGGAGCGTGTCGCCCCGATACCGGCCTGACCGTGTTCGACCGAGCTGCGGGTGAGCTGGAACTCACCGAGATAGTGGCCGAGCATCTCCGGCTCGACGCGCACGCGCTCGAACTCGTGACCGTTGTGGACGGCGAAGGTGAGATCAACCATCACCGGCAGCACCGGCATGTCGCGCAGATGCGTGCGGATGGGGTCGTTGGCCGTCGCCTCCTCCTCGGCGTCGCGGGCCTTTGCGAGGAGCTTCTTCTTTTCCTCGGTCAGACCGCGTTCGATACTTCGCCGCTGGCGAGCGGGGAGCAGTTCCGCGACTTCTTCGAGCTCCATATCCTGCAGCTCGTCGAGCGTGTGGCCCCGGAAGGTAAAGTCTCCCTCGTGGCCGATTTGATACTCTGAACTCATTCGTTACCACCTCGACCGGTCCGCTTCGAGGCGATATCCCCGACTTTGCGGCCCGGTGGAGCGTTGCGGGAGATGGACTTTGGCTTGCCCGGGTGCTGTCGGCCACCGCCACCGAAGGGGTGGTCGACGGCGTTCATCGCGACACCACGGACGCGTGGGTACTTCGTCCCGCGGGCTTTCATCTTGTGATGCTTGTTGCCGGCCTTGACGAACGGCTTGTCCGTTCGGCCGCCACCGGCGACGACCCCGATGGTCGCACGGCACTGCGGGTCCAGTCGCTTCATCTCCCCGGATGGGAGCTTCACGACCGCGACCGACCGGTCGTGGGTCAGCAGCGTGGCGTTGACGCCCGACGAGCGGGCGAAGCGGCCACCGTCACCGGGGCTGGACTCGACGTTACACACCGGCACACCCTCGGGGATCTCCGCGAGTGGGAGCGTGTTCCCGGGAGCGATTTCGGCGCTGACGCCGACCTGCAGTTCGTCGCCAACGCCCACGCCTTCCGGCGCGAGCACGAGGCGATGGTCGCCGTCCTCGAACTCGACGGCCGCGACGGGCGCCGAGCGGGCCGGATCGTGTTCGATGTCGACGACTTCGCCGGCGATGACGTCGCCATCTTCGACTTTGCGGTGCTCGAGATCGGCCTTGTAGCGGTGCGAGGGCGCCCGGAACGTGGACGTCCCGCGACCGCGTCGTTGTCCCTGAATTCGTCGTCCCATCGTTAGAACACCCCAATTCTGGAGGCGACTTCCTGGGCGTCGTCGTCCTCGGAGAGGCGAACGACAGCCTTCTTTTCGCCATCCATCGTGTTCTGCGTGTTCACACCGACGACGCTGACTTCATACTGGGATTCGACGGCCTCGGCGACCTCGTTTTTCCCAGCGCTGTCGTCGACGATAAACTGGAGCTTGTTCTGGAAGTCCATGTCGTTCATGGCCTTCTCAGTGACGTGTGGGTATTTGATGACGTCCCAGGTCATTTGTTCTCACCTCTGGTGAGACCAATGACGTTGTTGCGCGCGCAGCGTGCAACAGTAGTCATCGCTCGCCCACCTCTTCGACTGCGGACTCGGTGAAGACGGTGAGTCGACCGGGCTCAGTGCCGGGCGCGAGGTCTTCAGCATTGACCTCTCGCGCAGTGGCCACGTCGACACCCGCGAGGTTGCGGGCTGCCGTCGATGGCGCTCCACTCGTCACGAACAGGATCGAGGAGGGGCGGCGGTATTTCCGACCGCGCATCGAGCCCTTCCCGGCCTTGATCTTCGTCTCGTCGGCGCGCTCGATATCTGCATCGAGGTCGAGCGCTTCGAGCAGTCCCAGGACCTCCTGGGTCTTGACCAGATCCTCGAAGTCGTCGGAGACGACGACGGGGACCTCTTCAGCGTCGAACTCATGGCCGCGCTCGGCGACGAGTTCGGCGTCCGTCGTGGCGGCGAGTGCCGACCGGACGGCAAACTGGCGCTCCTTGTCGTTGATGTCGAGCGAACGGTCTTTCTCGGCTTTCGGTGGGTGGGCCGCGCGGCCCTTGACCGCCTGCGGAACGCGGCGGGCACGACCGTCCTGCTTCGGGATGTGTGCCTGGCCACGACCGCTACCCATCGATTCTGCCGGCGTGCGGAGGCCGGCGTACTCGTCGGCACCGTAGTCCTGCTTTCGGTTTGCCTGGGCGGCGCGAACGGCCTTTGCGATGAGGTCCGAGCGCACCGGTGTCTCGAAGACATCGGGGAGCTCGACCTCGCCGTCGGCCTCGCCGTCCAGATTGTAGATAGTTGCCTGCATGGATTATCCCTGGTTCGATTCCGTGGAGACAAAGCGCACCTCGGGGTCGAGGCGCGGCTGGTCGTTGGGTCGGACCGCGGGCCGGAAACGCACCAGGCGCTTGTCCGGACCGGGCACCGAGCCCTTGACGAGCGTGTACGGCCCGTCGACCTCGCCGTAGTTGACGAAACCGCCATCGACGGTGGCGTCGTCACCCTCACCGATGTCGATGAGGCGCTTGTTCAGTTCGGTGCGCTGGTGATAGCCGGTCTGACCCTGCTGGGGGACCGTCGAGCGCACACGAGATGGGTTCCACGGGCCGAGGTTGCCGATGCGTCGGCGCCAGCCCTGGCGGGCGTGTTTGCCCTTCCGCTTCTGGACGCCCCACCGCTTGACGGGACCCTGGGTCCCTTTGCCCTTGGTGACGCCCGCGATATCGGTGTACTCACCGGCGCGGAAGACGTCGTTCATCGAGTGCTCGCCACCGTCGTCGACGAGATCGAGGGCGTGGTCGAGTCGGTCCGAAACGGATCCACCGCCGACGCGAGTCTCCATCACGTCGGGCTTTTTCTTCGGGACGCCCGGGACTGCGTCGGGGACGGTGTGCGTGATAAGACGCACGTCGCCCAGCCGACCGCCGGTAAGAGCGTCGCGTATCTGTTCCTCAGCAGCGTCCGGATCGTGGTCCTCCGGCAGGTCGAGGGTCCGATCGAGATCCGAGTGGAACTCGTCGGTCCAGACCTCCGTCAGCGGACGCTGACCGTACGGCGTGTCTTCGTACGCACGCAGGGCGACGGCGCGCATCGGCGGCGTCTCGATGACTGTCACCGGGACAGTCTCCTCCATCCCTTCGCGGGGGGAGTTAGGT
>JAQCNK010000054.1 GCA_028275075.1 Haloarcula sp.
GTCTCGCCCGGTCCGGCAGACAGCAGTGACGGCCAGATCGACTACGCGGCCGACGCACAGCTGGACGGTCTCAGCGTCGTTGCTAGCTCGGTGATGGCGGCCAACGGGACGCCAGCACCGAGCCCGACAGCGACGCAGGTCGGGAGCTCTGGTGGCAGCGGCCCCGGTTTCGGCGCCATCGGGGCCCTTGTCGCGCTGGCGGCGGCTGGGCTGCTGGTCGGCCGCCACGGCTGATACTGTTGGCTGTACGTACGTGGAGATATTCGACACCCAGGTAGTCACTCACCCACATAGAGAACGGGAACGTAACACACGCTCTTTCTAACTCGGAAACTATTAGTACGCGACCCTCAGTAGTCGCTGATACATGATGCGGACCACCGACAGTGGGGCCCTCGCGGCTGTCAGCCCCGGGTCCGCTTCGCTCTCGACGCGAGTCCGTAACCGACGGCGGGCCCTCCGTTAGGCCCACTACTCCCTCTCCTCACGACGGTACGATTCGTTCCCAAGCACCGCCGGTCGGCTGTCCGGCGCGTCAGCACAAACCGACAGTCACACCACGGTAACTTACGACTACACACTCATGACAGACGAAAACGGAACTGTCGCGCTCGCCTTCTCGGGTGGGCTCGACACCACGGTCTGCGTATCGCTGCTCAAAGAGGAGTACGGCTACGATGAAGTCATCGGCGTCACGGTCGACGTGGGCCAGCCCGACTACGAGTTCGAGGAAGCCGAAGAGACCGCTGAGGCGCTCGGTGTCGAGCAGTACGTCGTCGACGCGAAAGCGGAGTTCGCCGATCTCTGTCTCAAAGCGGTCAAGGCAAACGCCGATTACCAGGGGTATCCGCTTGGGACTGCGCTGGCCCGCCCGGTTATCGCGAAGGCAATCCTTTCAGTTGCCGAGGAAGAGGGCTGTGACGGCATCGCGCACGGCTGTACCGGCAAGGGCAACGACCAGCTGCGCTTCGAGGCTATCTGGCGCGACTCCGACCTTGCGGTCACCGCCCCCGTTCGCGAACTCGGTCTGACCCGAGAGTGGGAAAACGAGTACGCCCGCGAGCAGGGTCTGCCCGTCGAGGGTGGCGACGGCGGTCGCTACTCCATCGACACGAACCTCTGGAGCCGCTCCATCGAGGGCTCCGAACTCGAAGACCCGAGCACGATTCCCTCCGACGACATCTACAAGTGGACCGAGAACCCCTCGGCCAAGGAGCCCGAACTCGTCGAGGTTACCTTCGAGGACGGCGAGCCCGTCGCTCTCGACGGCGAAGATCTGGACTCGGTCGAGCTGGTCGAACAGCTCAACGAACAGGCCGGCGCCCACGGCGTCGGTCGCACCGATATGATGGAAGACCGCATGCTCGGGCTCAAGGTGCGCGAGAACTACGAGCACCCCGCCGCGACCGTCCTCCTCACCGCACACGAGGCCCTCGAAGGGCTCGTACTCACACAGGAAGAGCGCCAGTTCAAGGCCCAGGTCGACCAGCAGTGGTCCCAGAAGGCCTACGAGGGACTCGTCGACGCGCCTTTGACCGGCGCGCTCGAAGCCTTCATCGACGACACGAACGAGCGCGTGACAGGGACTGTTACCGTGAAACTCGAAGCCGGCCACTGCCGGCCGGTCTCGCGCGAATCGGAGTACGCCGTGTACAGCGAATCGGCGGCTTCGTTCAACGAGGAGGCGATCACCGGCGGCATCACCCAGCAGGACGCGACTGGCGTCGCGAAGTACCACGGCTTCCAGTCCCGCCTCGCGAACGACATCCTCGAGGACGCAAAGCAAGGCAAGACCGCGGCCGACGGGTCAGGCAACGCGTCGGAGGAATAAACCGATGAGCGAGGAGCGCGAGGCCGACCATGGGGAGGCCTCGGAACGGGCAAGCGAGGCCGACCACGGGGAGGCCTTGGACGACGAGACGGCCGTCCGTCGCGACCGCTTCAGCGGCGGCCCCGCCCGCTCTTTCCTCTCCTCGCTGGCCGACGACGAGCGCATCTTCGGGGCTGATCTCGCCGTCGACCGCGCCCACGTCGTAATGCTGACCGAACAGGGTATCGTCGGAGCCGAGACGGCCGGCGAGATTCTGGCCGCCCTTGACGATATCGAGAACGCCGGTCATGGCGCGCTTCCCGATGGTGAGGATGTCCACGAGGCCATCGAGAGCGCGGTCATCGACCGCGTCGGATCTGACGGCGGAAAGATGCACACCGCCCGCTCGCGCAACGACGAAGTGGCCGCCTGCATCCGATACCGCCTGCGCTCGGACGTGCTCGAACTCATCGAGCGGCTCGTCGGTGCGCGCGAACAGCTGCTCGATGTGGCTCGCGAACAGACCGAGACGGTAATGCCGGGCTATACGCATCTCCAGCCCGCCCAGCCGACGACAGTCGCCCACTGGCTCCTCTCCTACGAGCAGGCTCTACAGCGCGACACGGCTCGGCTCCTAGACGCGTACGTGCGCATCAACCAGAACCCGCTCGGGGCGGCAGCCTTCGCCGGGACGCCGTTCGACGTTGACCGCGAGCGCACGGCCGAACTGCTCGGCTTCGAAGGTGTGGCTGAGAACTCGATGGACGCCTCGGCGACCCGCGATTTCCTCGTCGAAACCACAAGCGCTGTGGCCGCGCTGGCGACGACGCTGTCGCAACTCGCGGAGGATGTCGTCGTCATGGCCAGTAAGGGCCACGTCGAACTCGACAACGACTACGCCTCGACGAGTTCGATCATGCCCCAGAAAAAGAACCCGGACACACTCGAACTCGTTCGGGGACGCACCGGCGACGCGACTGCCGGCCTCAACGGCCTCCTGACCAACCTCAAGGGCCAGCCCCGCGCGTACAACCGCGATCTGCAGCGCGCGGGTCGCCACGCCTGGGACGCCATCGATAGCGTCACCGACAGCGTGGAAGTCGCAGCCGGCGCCGTGGCGACCGCTGACTGGCCTGCCGAGCGGCTGGCGGCTGCCGCGACCGAAGGGTTCGCGACAGCGACCGGCGTCGCGGACCTGTTGGCGATGGCCGGCGTGCCGTTCCGTACCGCTCACGAGATCGTCGCGGAGGTGGCGACCCAGTTGGCAGCCGATCAGCACGCTCCCGACTATGACACGCTCTCGGCGGTCGCTGAAGACGTACTCGGTGACCCCCTCAACGACTATGTCGACCGCGAGGCCGTCGAGGCCGCGTTGAATCCCGCCGAGAGCGTCGCAATGCGGGACTCCCGTGGCGGGCCGGCGCCCGACGCCGTCGCCGAACAGCTCTCAGTTGCCGAGGACGTGGTGATGAGTCACAGTGATCGCCTCCAGGCAGCACAGACGGGTGTTGCCGACGCACAAGACCGTCTACAGACGGCGGTCGAAGCGTACGTCTGAACCGCGGTCTACCTGCTCAGAGATATACCAGAAAACTGATACAGAAATTGGGTACGAGCGGATTACGGGTTTCTGGAACCGTTAGTACAGCGTGTAAGTATATAATTTAATCTGATAGGTTCGGTGGTTTTAAGTATATACGGCCGCGAGAGAGCGGTACAATGGCAGACTGCATCGAGTGTGGGGCGGCGGTCTCCCTGCACGACAGCCTCGAAGTCGGAGAGATCGTCGACTGTTCCACCTGTGGCGCCGAACTCGAAGTCATCGCAACCGATCCCGTCGATCTCGACAGCGCCCCCGAGCTCGAAGAGGACTGGGGTGAGTGAGGTAGTGGCGGTGGCGCGGCCGAACGACTGCCGTGACACCGTGACCGATACGAAACCAACAGCATGAAAGTCGGACTCCTCTATTCGCGTATCCGCAAAGACGAGAAGCTCCTGCTCTCGGAACTGCGTGAACGCGACCACGACATCGCAAAGATAGACGTTCGCAAGCAGCAGTTTAACGTCAGCGAGGCCCCGGCGGTCTTCGACGACCTCGATATCGTCGTCGACCGCTGTCTGTCGACCTCCCGAAGCGTGTACGCGACGAAGTTCGCGGCGGCCTACGACGTACCCGTCGTCAACGGGCCCGACGTGGCGGAGGTCTGTGCGGACAAAGTCAAGAACAGCCTCGCACTGGTAGAAGCCGGTGTCCCGACGCCGGACACCGACGTGGCCTTTACCAAAGATGCCGCCCTCGAATCTATCGAGGACTTCGGCTATCCGTGCGTGCTCAAGCCCGTCGTCGGCTCGTGGGGCCGCCTGATGGCGAAAATCGACTCCCGCGATGCCGCCGAAGCGATTCTAGAGCACAAGGCGACGCTGGGCCACTACGAGCACAAGGTCTTCTACGTGCAGGAGTTCGTCGACAAGCCGGGACGGGACATCCGCGTGCTGGCCGTCGACGGCGAGCCGGTCGCGGCGATGGTCCGCTCGTCGGACCACTGGCTCACCAACGCCGCGAAGGGTGCCGAGACCGACACCTTCGAACTGGACGAGCGCGCGCTCGAACTGGTCGAGAAGGCAAGCGCGGCCGTCGGCGGCGGGCTGCTCGGTATCGACCTGATGGAAACAGGGGTGTCGCGCAGCGACACCCAAGGGTCGAGCGGGGAGCGCGAGGCGGGGACCGCCTCGGATGCGAACGGCGACAGCCGTGAGCAAAGCGCCCCGCGAGACTACGAGTTCGAGGACTACACGGTCCACGAGGTCAACCACACCGTCGAGTTCAAGGCCCTCAACGAGGTCAGCGGCGTGGACGTACCCAGCGAGGTCGTCGACTGGCTCGAATCGAAGGCACAAAGCGAGAGCGGCACAGAGACATCCACATGACCTACTCCGCAAGCGTCGTCGGGGGAAGCGGTTTCACCGGCGGCGAGTTGCTTCGCCTCATCGACGGCCACCCGGAGCTCGAACTCACCCAGGCTACCAGCCGCTCGAAGACGAACAAGACGCTCGGTCACACACACCCGAACCTGCGCCACTCGGACCTGCGCTTTTCGGACCCGGCCGACCTAGAATCCGTGGACGTGCTGTTCGCGGCGACGCCACACGGCGTCTCGATGGAACAGATCGACGCCTTCCAAGATGCCGCCGACACCGTCGTCGACCTCTCGGCGGACTTCCGTCTCGATTCGGCGGCACAGTACGACGAGTGGTACGACGGGCACAGCCGCCCCGAACTGCTGGCCGACTCGGAGTACGCGCTGCCGGAACTGAACCGCGCTCACTTGGCGGGCGCGGACCTCATCGCCTCGGGTGGCTGTAACGCCACGGCGACGATTCTGGGTCTGCTCCCCCTCTTCGAGCACGACATCCTGAGTGGTGACGAACAGATCGTCGTCGACGTGAAGGTCGGCTCCAGCGAGGGTGGCGCCGGCGGCGGCGAGGCCTCTTCCCACCCCGAGCGCTCGGGTGTCGTTCGCCCCTACGCCCCGACGGGACACCGCCACGAGGCCGAGATTCAGCAGTTCCTCGGCGTCGATGTTTCCTTTACTGTCCACGCCGTCGACATGGTCCGGGGTGCCAGTGCGACCTGTCACGTCTTTCCCGACGGCCCCGTGTCCAAGGGTGACCTCTGGGGCGCGTATCGGGGCGAGTACGAAGACGAACCGTTCGTCGAACTCGTCTCCGGCGGCGGTGGCGTCTACCGTTACCCAGAACCGAAGGCGGTCGCGGGTACAAACCGCGCGGAGGTCGGCTTCGAGCTTGACCCCGGCAACAAGCGACTGGTCGTGTTCTCGGCCATTGACAACATGATGAAGGGGTCGGCCGGCCAGGCCGTCCACGCCGCCAACATCGCGCTCGGCATCGAGGAGACGGCGGGCCTGGAGTTCCAGGGACTCCACCCCGTCGGCGCACCGTAGTAGCAGGTGGATTTTCATGACAACAGTTATCAAGGTAGGTGGCGCTCGTGCTGTCGACCCAGCAGGGGCGCTCGCAGATGTCGCATCACTCGTTTCTGACGGAGAGCAGGTCGTCGTGGTTCACGGCGGCTCCACCAAGATCGACGAGACGCTCGAACGGCTCGGTATCGAACCGGAGTACGTCGAGACACCCAGCGGTGTCGTTGGACGCTTTACTGACGAGACGACGATGGAAGTGTTCGAGATGGCCTTTGGCCACCTCAACACCCAACTCGTCGCCGGCCTGCAGAGCGAGGGGGTTGACGCGGTTGGGCTCAACGGCGTCGACGGCAAGCTACTCTATGGCCCTCGAAAGTCCGCGGTCCGCGTGGTCGAAGACGGCAAGAAGAAAATCAAGCGCGGCGACCACTCGGGCACCATCAAGCAGGTCAACGGCGACCTGCTCCGGTCGCTCCTCTCGGACGGCTACACGCCCGTCGCCGCGCCGCCCATGGCAGGTAGCGAGGCGGGAACCGCCTCGGATGCGAACGGCGGTAGCCGTGAGCAAGGCGACCCGCGAGACAAAGACGACGGTGAGGTGATTCCCGTCAACACCGACGCCGACCGGTCGGCCGCCGCTATCGCGGGCGAACTCGATGCGACGCTCGTCCTGCTGACCGATGTCGCCGGCGTCTATGAGGAGCCTGACGACCCGGCGACGCTTATCGAATCGGTCGAGACGACGGCGGACTGGGCAGCCCTCGAAGATGCCGCCGAGGGGTTCATGAGTCGGAAGATAATGGCCGCCCAAGAAGCGCTTACCGGTGGATCGCCAGAGGTCGTCGTCGCCGACGCCAACGCCGACACACCGATTCTGTCGGCGCTGGACGGTGACGGGACACATATCAAGGCCGGGGCTGTAACGGAGGAACAATGATTGTGACAGACACGACGACTGGAGGTGCGTCGCTGTGAGCGGCTTCGTCTTCAACGAGAAGCCGATTCAGATAGAACGCGGCGACGGCGCCTACGTCTACGACGACAGTGGCACCGAGTATCTGGATATGGGGGCCTCCTACGCTTGTGTGCCCCTGGGGCACGGCCACGAGGCCGTCCAGTCCGCGGTCGCCGAGCAACTGGAGAAGATTACCTACGTCCAGGCCTCCTACCCCAACGCTGAGCGGACGGCGCTGTACGACCTGCTCGCCGACACTGCGCCCGACCCCATCACGAAGACCTGGCTCTGTAACTCGGGCACCGAGGCCAACGAGGCGGCGCTCAAATTCGCTCGCTCGGCGACGGGTAACTCCAAAATTGTCGCCACCATGCAGGGCTTCCACGGCCGTACCATGGGGTCGCTCGCGACCACCTGGAAGAACAAGTATAAGAAGCCCTACGAGCCGCTCATTGGCGACGTGGAGTTCGTTCCCTACGACGACGCCGAGGCGTTAGACGAGGCCGTCGACGAGGACACCGCGGCGTTCATCGTCGAACCGGTCCAGGGCGAGGGCGGTATCAACCCGACCTCCCCCGGCTACCTCGAAGCGGCCCGCGAGATAACCGAGGCGGCCGGCGCGGCGCTCATCTTCGACGAGGTCCAGACCGGGATGGGTCGCACCGGCGCGCTGTGGAACTCGACGCGCGCTGCGGTCGCTCCCGACATGATAACGTCAGCCAAGGGGCTGGGTAACGGGCTTCCAATCGGCGCGACGCTGTGTCAGGAGTGGATCGCAGAGAACTACGGCTCCCACGCTTCGACGTTCTCGGGCGGGCCGGTCATCTCGGCGGCCGCCGGCGCAACCGTCTCGACCATCATCGAGGATTCGGTGCCGGGCAACGCTGCCGTGATTGGCGACTACCTCCAGACCGAACTGGACGCGGCCATCGGCGATGCGGTCCGGGATATCCGTGGCGAGGGCCTGATGATCGGCGTCGAAGTGGGTCGCGGCGCGAACGCGGCCCTGAAGAAACTGGCGCTGAATCATGGCATCCTCGCGCTGCCGGCCGGTCGGACCGTTGTCCGACTCTTACCGCCCCTGACCATCGACAAGAGCCACGCCGACGAGGTCGTCGAAGCCATGACGGAGGTTGTGGGATGAGCGAAGCCGTCGTTAGCGAGGCCGACCACGAGGCCCGCGAACTGCTGGAGGACGTGGTCCGCATCCCATCAGTCTCCCGAAATGAGGCCGAGGCCGCGGCATACCTCGCCGAGTTCTTCGAGACGCACGACCGCGAGGTGTGGATCGACGAGGTCGGCAACGTCCGCGCGCCGGCCGACGACGGCGTCTTACTGACCTCCCACATCGACACTGTCCCGGGCGACATCCCCGTGCGCGTCGAGGAGACCGACGACGGCGAGGTGCTGTGGGGACGGGGCTCCGTCGACGCCAAGGGTCCCCTCTGTGCGATGGCTGTCGCAGCCGTCCGAACCGGGGCCTCTTTCGTCGGCGTCGTTCGCGAGGAGGTCGACTCGACGGGTGGCCGGTTCCTCGTCGAGGACCGCGAGAACGAACCCGACGCCGTCATCAACGGCGAACCCTCCGGCTGGGAGGGTATCACGCTCGGCTATCGGGGGCTGCTCGGTGGCACCTACGTCGCCACTAGCGAGTCCGGCCACTCCTCGCGCCCGGGCAACAACGCCGTTCAGGACGCGATGGACTGGTGGTCGGCCGTCGAAGACGAGTTCGCCAAGGACGAGTGGCATCCCGTCTTCGAGCGGGTCACCTGCAAGCCCGTGGATTTCCGTGGTGGTATCTCCGAGGACGGCCTCTCCGTCGAGGCGACCATGCAGGTCCAACTGCGCGTCCCGCCGGAGTACAGCACCGACGAGATCCGCGAGATGGCCGACGGGCATTTGGACAACGGCACTGTCAACTGGGACGACAAGGTCGAACCGGTCATGCAGAGCCCGCGGACCAGTGTCGGCCGGGCGTTCCGGACGGCCATCCGGGACCACGGCGGCGATCCGACGCTGCTCCGGAAGACCGGCACCAGCGATATGAACGTCTACGCGCGGGCCTGGGACTGCCCGATGGCGACCTACGGGCCCGGTGACTCCGACCTCGACCACGCGCCGAACGAACACATCCACCTCGCGGAGTACGACCGCGCCGTGGGCGTCCTCACGGACGTGACTGAACGCCTGCTGTAACCATGCACCTACTCGATGTCGACGATCTCACGACCGACGAACTGACCGCCGTGCTGGACCGCGCCGCCGCGATCAAAGGTCCGGACGGCGAGGACGCCAGCGACCTGCTCGACCAGCAGACGCTCGGGATGGTATTCGAGAAACCCTCGACCCGGACGCGAGTCTCCTTCGAGACGGGCATGACACAGCTTGGTGGCCACGCCATTTTCCTCGGCCCCGACGATATCCATCTGGGCCACGGCGAACCGGTCAAGGACACCGCCCGCGCTCTCGCCCGGTACGTCGATTTCATCATGGCTCGCGTCTACGATCACGAAGACGTCGAGGAACTGGCCGCCTACAGCGACGTGCCCGTGATCAATGCCCTGACTGACGCCGCTCACCCCTGCCAGACACTTGCGGACCTGCTGACGGTTCGAGAGCGGTTCGACGGTTTCGACGGTGTCTCGGTAGCGTGGGTCGGCGACGGCAACAACGTCTGCCAGTCGTTCGTCTTGGGCGCGGCAATGGTTGGCCTCGATCTGACTGTCGCTACGCCACCCGGCTACGAGGTCGACGAGGACGTGTTGGCGCGAGCCGACGACCTCGGCAGTTCGCCGGCGACGACTCACGACCCTGACACCGCCGTGTCCGGGGCCGACGTGGTCTACACTGATGTCTTCGTCAGTATGGGTGAAGAGGACAGGCGCGAGGCAAAACTCGCCGATTTCGACGGGTTCCAACTGACGACCGACCTGCTCGGCGACCGCACGCTGATGCACTGTCTGCCTGCCCACCGTGGCGAGGAGGTCACCGACGAGGCTATCGAGTCCGACAACGCTGTCGTCTGGGACCAGGCCGAGAACCGACTGCACGCCCAGAAAGGCTTGTTAGCCTGGCTATCAGAGCAGTAGCGACGGTCGGAGACATACGCGGCGGCCGGGTCGCGTTGCACCGGACAGCGAGCCTATGGTTCGGTTTCGGGCTCTCGTGACTGTTCGGCAGCGTGAAGCTACACCCCATCTTCGCAATCTGAGGTGGTTTTCGAGATGCCCGCAGTCAGGTGGAAACCATTGCCGGACCCAACCCGGTAGGTTGTCACACCCGACCGCCTCGCCGTGGCGAACGAAGCGAGCGATGCGGGGCAACTGAAAGTTTGTTACCGTAACCGGTATCAGAAGTGCCCAAACTTGTCCCGCCGGTAGACATCGAGTTCATTGACTGTGGTCGGGGGCTCCTGGGAGAGTGCGAAGGCGACAGCGTCGGCCACTTCCTCGGGTTCGGTGACGTCGCCTTCCGCAAACACCTCCGCAAAGGGGGTACCGTCGGCGCTCTCAAACTCCGTACGGACCTCCGAGGGGTTGACGACGGTGACGCCGATGTCGTCTTCACCCACCTGTGCGGCCAGACTCATCGCGAAGCCGCGAACCCACCACTTCGTCGCGGCGTACACCGGATTAAACGGCCGGGGATACTTCCCGGCGAAGCTCCCGATGAAGACGATGTTTCCGGCGGCCTCACGGAGTGCGGACAGCGATTCACGGGCGGTGTAGAACGCGCCTGCCGTGTTGACGCCCTGCATCGTCAGGAACTCCTCGTCGGTCATTGTCTCGATATCGCTCCCGCGGGCGAGTCCGGCGTTGACAACGACGCCGGTGAGGGGGCCGAGCGTTTCGACTGTGGATTCGACTGCCGCCGCCACCTCGGCGCTGTCGCGCACGTCTGCCGGGACGACGTGGGTCTCGACGCCGTGGTCGGTGGCGACCTCGTCCGCTAGCTCTCGCAGTCGGTCCTCGCGTCGCGCCAGCAGCGCCACGTCGGCCCCGTCGGTGGCGACCCGACGGACCGTCGCCGCGCCGATACCCGAACTCGCTCCAGTCACAAGCACAGTTTCCTCTGCCATACGGGAACACCCGACCGAGACGGGGATAGAAGTTGTGTCGGCTTGTATACGGGTCGACAGAAGTCCTGATAGATATTCGCCGGGATCTGGCGGAGGCGAATTCTATCAACCGTTCTGTCGACCCGTATAAGTTCCTGGCGCCGGTACCAACAGACGATGGAGCCCCTGGTCGTCGACGCTGGAGAGGTCGAGATCGATGAGTTGCTGGACACGCTGGAAGCGGGCCGGCGCGTCGTCGTCCGCACGGAGCTGCTTGGCTCGTCCCATGAAGTGACGCTGCGCCACGACGGGGTGTGGTACTGCGATACCCCAACTCGCCTCCACAAACACGACTCCCGCGAGGAGATGCGCGCCTGCCTGAAACGCCAGGGGTACGGTCGGGAATGACCGGCCAGGATGGGTGAGTCCGAAGTAACGACACTGTTTATGGATCCAGCGTGTCTATCCGCGCATACATGAGTCTCGACCCCTCGCCTAAGCAGTTTCGCGAGATGATGGCCATCGACGACCCGGACCTCGCGGAGGTGATGGCGTGTGTCTTCGGTGTCCAGAGCCACGAAGTACGGACTTACTGTGCGTTGCTCGACACCCCGAATAGCACCGTCGAGGAACTCGCGGCCGAGCTAGATCGGGACCGCTCGAACGTCAACCGCTCGCTATCGACTCTCCGGGAGAAGGGGTTAGCACGGCGTGAACGGCGTCTGCTTGATGGCGGCGGCCACGTCTATCAGTATACCGCCACACCGCTCGACGAAGCCCGCGAACTGATGCACGAAGCCTTGGACGAGTGGGCCGCGGCGGTCCACGAAAGCATCGATGCCTTTGACGGCGGGATGCCTACCGACGGCACCTGATAGGGGCTGGTCGTCGTCTACGGGAGGCGGCTGGAGCAGTTGGTCGCGCTGGGTGAAATCAGCTATCGGTTTTCGGCCCGATCGCGGATTACGTCGTAAACCTCCTGTGGGTTAGCAATATTCCAGAGTTTCAGATCACCGAGTCCCTGGTTGAGCGTGATCGTTCCGTGGCTGAGCAGGCTCTCGACCCGGCTCTGGTTGAACTCGTGACTCCGGATGAGATTGAACGGGACCTGTCGTTCGTTCGTCCGCAAGAACAGCGCGTACCGACGGCTGACTGCGTCGGTTTTAATCAGGTACTCCGTTCTGCGGAGGACCAGCAGGCGAACAAGCAGGCGAACAATAGCGATGGCAGCCAGCAACTGAACGATGAGCAGTCCGACGTTAGTTACGTCGCGATTCCCCAACAGGGTCGGATTGGTAAACAACACGCCGATAACAGCAATGGCCGCTAGGACAACCAGCCCCAGTCTGATCAAGACCGGTTTGGTCGTCGGTTGCACCCTCCGGAGGATGTCGTCGTCCTGCTCGCTGTCCGTGTGGCTTTGCGTGGATTCGGTTTCCGCTGTAGTTGTTTCGGTCATCGGTTTCAGGCAACTGCAGTGTTATAAAGGACTGAGGCTGCGATGTAAGCGACCGGCGCGAGAGCGATCGCTACGACGACCACAAGTCCCTTGAGGCGACTCATTTCGTGGTTGATACGCGCTCCAAGATACAGCGAGTAGATGAAATACAGCGCTGCGACGATCAACAGTCCGATTATGAACTCACCTTTCGGAGAAAGGCCAGACAGTACTAGTTCATCTGGCCGGCCACCGGGTAGTCCCACATCGGCGTCGACCGCGTCGATAACCGCGTAGAATACGGTTTTCTGTACATCGATAATCAGTGTCTGGGCGCGGTCGACACCACTTGCGGTGCTCAGATACATCACGCCGGTGAAAATCGTCGCGAGATACGCGCTTGTGGCGTACACGACGGTGTAAAAACTCCGGAGGAAGCCCCGCGAACTCAAGACGAAGAGGATGGAACTGTGGTAGGCGAGGAGCACCACGCCCGTCGCCACGGTCAGAAATGCGGAGTTCTGTGTCGTCCCCACGAGCAGTCGCCAGAGCACGTCAGGGCTTCTGACCAGCGACTGTGCGGACGTCTCGAACCAATTTGGGGCGGTCGCCGCCGACGTGAACCCGACCCCAGCAAGTGTTAACGGTACTGCATACAGCAACAGGTTTGTCAGGAACACCCAGCTGAGTTTCACGAACTGGACGACCAACCCAAGGCGAGACCGCAGATACGTGGCCTGACGGATCTTCACGAACTTGGATGGTCTGATGACGGCGTCAAACAGCCCTTTCAGAACTGCACCACCGCGCCGGATCACTATGGTACGAAGTTGTCAACCGGCCATATATAGGTGCTGGTTATATTACGGACAATTGCCGCAAAACATCCACTTAAAAAATTATACCAGAAGGCGACTGTATGGATCGACGACAGTTTCTGCTTGGTAGCGTCACAGGCTCGCTCATACTGTTGGCTGTACGTACGTGGAGATATACGGGTCGACAGAACGATTGATAGAATTCGCCTCCGCCAGACCCCGGCAAATATCTATCAGGGCTTCTGTCGACCCGTATAATCGGCGCCCCGGGCTGGGCGATTTCTGCCGTGATGTTACAGCCGACAGTATCAGTCTCACCGGTTGTCTCCGGTTAGGCGACAGCAGCGGCTCGACACCGACACCAACACAAACCGGTCGATACTCTGACTGTCTCACCGTTTGCCAACCCCGCCGTAGCGGCGACCGATACTATCAGCGTGAGCTGGACAGCGTCGCAGTCTGGGACCAGGCGCTTTCGGCGGACCAGATCGACAGCCTGCTTTCTGTCGGCTCCTCCTGCCGGTGGGTGTGACCCGGGAGAGACAGCCGGTCACGCCGACGGGCTTTTCGTATCAGTGACAGCACCTCCCGGCTCGGTACGGGTCACATCACTTTTTCCGTGGTGTTGGCATCATGGACTACCAACGTGTTGCGATCAGACGAGTGTGCGCAGGAGTCATACGGTCGGTTGTAACGATTTACCGGTGATTTCCCGGGCCGGGTCCGGCAAATCCCGGCAATGGCTTACAACCGACCGTATGAGGTCGAGAGACACCGGTAACGCGCTACAATAGTGACTATCAGCTCCCGGACACCGGTGGCCGGACCGGGTTCTCCGGACCACGGCCGAGGAACTCAGAGAGGAACTCGAAGACAGTCTGGGCGTCGTAGCTGTCCATATACATCCGGTGGCGCCACGCCGTCAGGACGAACTCGGAGTCGGCGCTCTCGTTGGTGTTCGGGACGACGATGACGCTGCGCCAGGTCCCAGTGTGCGTGCTGGCGAACCCCTTCAGGCTGGTGCGTGTGGACTCGCTCATGGCGTTCTCGTCGTAGTAGATGACGACAGCGCCATGTTCCAGCGCGTGGACCAGATGCCCCGCTGGCTGCGGCTCCTGATAGAACCCGCCCTCGGTGGCGGTGTTGTAGTGAGAGCCAGACAGCGGCGGTGACTGCGCGTAGGATATCTCCCGGCTATCGCCAACGTGTCTGTCCCCCTCGCTCGGGAACTGCTGGACCGACATGAGCGTCTCGCTGTCGCCCGAGCCGTCCAGGGACGCGCCCTCGACACCGCCGGCGTTCCCACCACCGGACCAAAATGTCAGGTATATTGTCGCGCCGATAGCGATGGCGGCGCCGATTCCCACCGCTACCGCCATCAGTGGGATCCCATCGCTGTCGTCGCTCGCCCGACCGTCGACCCGACGCTGGTCAATCGCGCCGAGTTCCCCCTCGTGGCTGTCAGCGAGGTGGTCGAGATATGCCGTCTCTCCGTCGAAGGACTGCCCGCAGTAGTCACAATCCACCATTGGCTCTACCGTATGCTTGCGGGGGTTTTGAACATATTGTTACTCTGACCCACTGTCGATGCCACGTGATGCGGAGGCCGCCCGCTCGCGCCGGCCGTCACTCTCTTCTCCGGGACCGTCTAGGAAACGCTGTTTTAGCGTCCGTAACGACTCATATCCGCTCTCACAGGACTCTCCTGCACGGGCGTTTCGCCGGCCGGCCACACGAGTGTCACCATGTGACCGCCACTCTCGGCTGTCCTCCGACCCATGTTCCCGTGGCGGTGGGTGTTTCCAAAGGTCTTTGGCCTTGCCACTGCTAGGTTACACTAATGGAGGAAGTGGGGGCAGTCCGTCGTGCCGCGTTGGCGGGTATCGACGATGTCGAGCCCGAGCGACTCCACGACCGCATCGCCGACCGACTCGACGACGCTTCGTTCGCTCCCGGTGTGTTGACACTCGTCACCGAGGCCGCGGTCCGGGGACACGCGGCTGAGGACAGGGACGTGGACCGTGCCGCCGGCGTCCAGCTTATCTATGAGGGACTCTCGCTGACCCGACGGCTCGCTCACGAGGACCCGTGGACAACCGGCGACCGCGACGCTGCCGACCTGAATATCCTCATCGCCGACATCCTCGTCTCCCGCGGATTCTACCTGTTGGCGCACACTGAGGCCGCTGCTGCCGCCGTCGATGTGGTGCGCGAGTTCGGGAAAGACCAGACCGAACTCCGGAGCACCAGCGACGACCTCGACGGCAATCTTGAGGCCGACATCTGCGAACTCGCCGTCGTCGCCGGGGCCACCGCTGCCGACCACGAACCGACTGCGCCACTACGTGCGTTCGGCGCCGACCTGGCCCCCGACGGGCTGCCTGCGATGGATGTCTTGCGGAACGGCGAGATCGCTGACGAACTGGCCGGCCACACCGACGAGAATCGGGGGACCGAAGCCGCCGCCGACTCCTAACACTCGCCGCGAATCGAAACGCCTAAAGACAACTGCGGGATAGAGTGGGATGCGTGCCTGGGTAGCTTAGCGGTAAAGCGCGTCCTTGGTAAGGACGAGACCCCGGATTCAAATTCCGGCCTAGGCT
>JAQCNK010000058.1 GCA_028275075.1 Haloarcula sp.
TCTCGACAGGCCCGTTCCCCTACCCCGAAATCGGCGGATACACGCCGGGCGTGGCAACGCTCGCCCTGCTGGGTATCATTGTCTTTGTCGCGCCCATTACCGTCCACCTGACCGCAGCGATACAGACCCTCTTGCTGATTCCCACTGCACCCGACCGGGGTGGCATCAGCGAGACAGTTCAGGTGATGTGCTACGCGATGGCGCCATGTGTCGTTGCGGGGCTCCCAATCCCGTCACTGCGCGTCTTCGTCACGCTCTGGGCCGTGGTGCTGTACGTCGTCGGGACGGCTGTCGTCCACGAACTCAGTCTACCGAAAGCGGCCGCCGTGGGGGTGTTGCCGGCCGCGATACTCTTCGGGTATGGCTTCCGCGGGTTCGACGCGGTGACCACGCTCGCGAGTGCGAGCGGATTTTAGGCTGGAGAGCGAAGGCAGGCTATGCTCACGCTGGATATCGACGACTTCATGCTCGAACTCAAAGACGGCGCGTTCAAGAACGTCGGCCCGTCGAACAAACAGGCGACGGTCAAGATGTACGATATCAACGGCGTCGACGTCCGCGAGTACGGTGACAAGCGGGTCAAGCTTGCTTTCGAGGACGAACAGGGCAGCGAGGTCGAGGTTGCCCTATTTCCGGAACAGGCCAGAGCGGTCCGAGAGGGGCTCGAAATGCTCGACTCCGGAGCCGAGGAGTCGGAGTAACCGTCCGACAGACATCGGTTTTCTAACGCGGCGAATTCGACAACAGTTTTAGGCCCCACGTATTTGAATCGGGCAATGAGTTCGTGTATCATTTGCGGTACGTCCGTCGACGGACACATCTGTGACCTCCACGAGGAGGACGCACTGTTCGAGTTCCGAGGGGATAGCGCCGACCAACTCAACGTTGGTCGATACTACCGCGGCGACGTGGACGGGTTCGCCGAGTTCGGCGTCTTCGTCGACATCGGTGACAGCGTCACCGGCCTGCTTCACCGTAGCGAACTGGACCAGCGACTGGACTCGCTGGACTGGGAATCGGGCGACGAGGTGTACGTCCAAGTGAAGAACGTCCGCGACAACGGCAACGTTGATCTTGGCTGGTCCGTCCGCCAGGCCGAACGCGAGTTCCGCGGTGTGCTCGTGGACGACCCCGATGTCGGCCACTCCCTGCTGCCCGAGGACGACGAGGGCGAGGACGAGTCGGGAAACGCTGACGGGGACGGAGCACTAACTCAGTCCCCAGACACGTCCCCCGACGCGTCGGACGACGCAGTCGAGGGTGACGCCGGAGCAGCCGAACCGGAGGCGGGTGACGTGAGCCAGATCGGCGACGATAACCGCGTGTCCGACGCTGGCGGCTCGGTCGGTTCGAACGGCGACGACGTGCAGTCTGCAGACGAGGCGGACTCCCCGGATGGCGGCGCAGCCGTCGTCGAAGCTGAGGAGGAACTGGCGACGGTGTCAGTCGCTAGCCTCGAAGACCACGTCGGGGACGATGTCCGACTGGAGGGCGAGGTTGTCGATATCCGACAGACCTCCGGTCCCACCGTCTTCGAACTGCAAGATCAAAGCGGCATCGTCGACTGCGCCGCGTTCGTCGAAGCCGGTGTCCGTGCCTACCCGGACGTCGACGAGGGCGAGTTCGCCCGACTCGACGGCGAAGTGCGCGAGCGTCGCGGTGAACTGCAGGTAGAGACAGAAGCCCTGACGGTTCTCGACGGTGAAGAGAGCGAGGCCGTTGAACAGCGCCTCGCTGACGCGCTGGACGACGAGGCCCGGCCCGATGCTGTTTCGGCGCTGGCCGACGACGAGACGGTCGAGGCCCTCTCGGAAGAGTTAGTCGAAGCCGCCACGCAGATCCGAAAAGCCATCCTTACCGAGCGACCGGTCATTGTCCGCCACGCCAACACTGCTGATGGCTATCTCGCGGGGAGTGCCCTTGAGCGCGCGACGCTCCCATTGGTCGCCGACCAGCACCGCCGCGCCGATGCCCAGTACCACTACTTCGACCGTCGACCGCTCGAAGGCGGCGTCTACGACATGGACGACGCCACCAAAGATGTCTCGACGATGCTGGACAACCGGGAGCGCCACGACGAGTCACTGCCACTGTTCGTCTTCGTCGCTGCCGGTGGCACCCGCGAAAGTCTTGACGGGTTCGATCTGTTGAACGTCTACGGTGCGCCGACAGTTGTCGTCGACGACATCGACGTCGACGGGGCCGTCACCGATGCCGTCGACGCCGTTGTCTCACCGAGCCTGGCAGACGCCTCTGACACCACTGCGACGACGCTCGCAGCGAACGTCGCTGCACACGTCAACGCCGACGTGCGAGAGGACCTCGGCCACCTGCCAGCCGTAAGCTTCTGGGAAGACGCCCCAGAGGCATACGTCGAACTCGCAAACGAGGCCGGATACGACGCCGACGCCATCACACAGCTTCGGGAAGCAGTCGCACTGGAAGCGCACTACCAGTCCTACGAGGACAAGCGAGAACTCATCACTGACCTCGTCTTCGGTGACGACGAGAGCGATGTGGGCGGACTCGCTGGTCACGTGGCCGAACAGTTCCGTGAGAAGGTCGACGAAGAGGTCGGGACTGCCGAGGCGAACCTCGATTACCGCACCGTCGACGACGCCGAGATCGCGCTGCTGGACACTGAGGACTACTCCCACCAGTACGAGTTCCCGCCGGAAACGCTCCTGCTTGACGAGCTCTACCGCTCAGTCCGAGGAGATGCCGACGCCGTTGTCGGTATCGCCACCGACACGCTGTATATCCGCACCGACGCTGACAGTGACCTGCAAGCGCTGGTCGCCGATATCGCTGACGCAGTGCCGGAGGGTGGTGTCACGACCCGTAGCGTGCGTGAGGGCTCCGTGCGGTATCTGGCTGGCGAGCGCGAGTCCGTTCTTGGGGCGGCGCTGGAACGCCTGGCCGCCGATCTGTAACGACACAGGGTTTTTGATCCCAGTCGCTGTCGTTCCGATATGAGCGACGGGCCCGTCAACGT
>JAQCNK010000061.1 GCA_028275075.1 Haloarcula sp.
CGGCGACTGAGTACTGGAAATGTGCCCGTCCGAGGTCGGGGTGATCCTCGTCCTGGTGCCACCCAGCGTGAAATCCCGTATTCGGGTCAGTGTAGTTGATACGGAACCAGTCGTGAGGGTCTTGGCGGTACCATTTAATCGTCAGCTCCGGCGACTTGGGGCTCGTCGGGGGATCAAGACGATTCGGATCGAAGTTCGCCCGCAGCTGCTTGACCTCAATATCATCTGGAACGTACTCAACCGTCGTAATCTGTGGCACACGGTCAAGCACATCCCGTTTCAGTTGGGCGTAAAGATTCGCGTTTGGGTCACCTCCGGGATGTGGGACCGACATCCGTCAGCTGCTAGCCTCAGCAGGCTCTGTCGTTGGGGCGAGGAACTCCCACTCACGGATGGCAAATCCGACGATTTTGATGCGACGCTGAAGATGCACCCACTCACGAGCGATGTCACGCCGCTGGTCTTCCTCCTCGTCATCAAGGGTCTCCTCAGTGAGTGTCCCGCGAAGCTGGTTCGGTGACTCGACGTCGAACGTGTCCTCCCAATCACGGATTTGTGCCTTCATTTCGGCAAGCCGCTCCGTGAGTTCCTCGACGGTATGGCCGCTGTCTCGGAGGCGCATCGCCTCCTGCATCGCCTGTCGGCGGTAATCAGGGTAGTACGTGGTGTGGGTACCACTCTCGTCACGGTGGAGGATACTGTCATCGACGAGCCGTTCAAGAACGCGCTTGGTGGGCTCGTGTGACCAGCCCGCTTCAGAAGGCGATCCAATTCGCTGTCCGCGGCTCCGACAGCTGCCGTGCGACCATCCGTACACGGTCTTCACCCGTCGTCTGACGGTTGGTCAGGCTCTCGGAATCTGATTCGTCTTCGGACATAGTCTACCGTTCGCACCCTGGCTTATTATAGGTTGAGGTGATTCATCCTATATCGAGTGTTGTCCCCTGACCGATCGTTTAACACATATAAACTGAATCCAGAAATTGGGCATTCCCCGGTCTTGACAGCTCTACTCCAAGGAGGACGGCGTCGAAAGACGATTGCGGCAGTCATGCTTATCGGACAGCGTCAGGGCAGTTGAAACTGGTCGTCATTATCTGAGCAGGGACAGCCCAAACCAGTCGCGCCGGTGACTCCTTGTCGGGGCCGAGTATGTGAGATTAAGTAGGGTGACGACTACGCTTCAGTAAGATGGTCGACCCAACCTCGGATCACCACGAAGACATCGACGATGAGGATGCCCCGAACTGCACGGTGTGTGACAACGCCATCGTCAACGATGCGACACACCGGGTGATAACGTGGATAGAAGACGACAGTGTCGAGACAGCGCACTTCTGTGACGACGACTGTCGCTTGAGTTGGGACGGCGACTGAGGCCCGGGGTTGGGCTTTCTTTCTCTCCTATTCGCCGCTCTATCGCACCCAGTGGCGCTCATACTGTCGGTTATACCAGACTGAAGGAATTTGCCACCCAGGGGTGGCGAATATCTCCGGGAAGTAGTGACAAAATAGCTAATACTGTCTGCTGTACCATCACGGCAGAAATCGCCCAGCTCGGGGCGCCGATTATCTCCACGTACGTACAGCCAACAGTTTAATCCCAGTCGCTATCGCTGTCAGAACTGTAGAATGCTCCGGCAGGGATTTGAACCCTGGTCATCACCGTGAGAGGGTGATATGATTGGCCGGACTACACCACCAGAGCGTACATAGGATTTGAGAGCGGAGGCACCTATAACGATTCCGTTTCGGGACCGCCCTGTGTTGGTTTCTCACTCCGCATCGAACGCGAACCGGCCGCGTCAGGCTCCTTGACGGGGATGACGGACGTGGAATCGCTCGTCGATTCCGTTATATACGGGTCGACAGAAGCCCTGATAGATATTCGCCGGGGTCTGGCGAGCCGAATTCTACCAATCGTTCTGTCGACCCGTATAATCTGTGGGAGCCGTAATTACGACATTATTTGCAGCGCGAGGAGAGGTATATCCGGAGAAAAGCTGTCTATAAGGTCAGACAGAGCGGCCGTCAGCTTACCGTACGGGCGATATCTGCCTCGGTGATCACACCAACTGTCCGGCCGTCCTCGACGACCATCACCGCGGCGTTGTGGTTGAGATACGCGTCCACCTCGTCGATGGTGGCCTCTGGCTCAACCGTGGCGATTGACTCGTGCATCACCTCTGCGACGGGGAGTTCGCCGACGTTCTCTTCGGGGCGCTGGCGGATATCGGAGTTCCCAATGAGTCCCTGTGGGGCGCCGTCACGAATGACAGGTACCTGCGAGTAGCCTTTCTCGTCCATCAGCTCTTTGCTCTGGTGGACCGAATCGTCCGGTTCGACGCTTACGACCGGCGAGTTCATCACGTCACGGGCACGGATGATACCGCCCTCGGCCTCGTCCAGGGCGTTGACGATCCGCCGCAGTGTCGAGAGCCGGGGGTCCACGTCACCGCCTTCGATTCGGGCGATAAGCGGCTGGGAGACATCGGCGTGTTCTGCCAGCTCGCTCTGGGTGAGCTCCAGTTCGTTTCGGTGCTCCCGAAGGTCCTCGGGCGTCGGCAAGTCCATAGTACGCCATAACTCGGAGTTATTAAAAAACCAACGGTCAGGGTGACCTTAGGCTTGGGCTTCGGCGTCGTCGTCTTCCTCGGTCTCGAACACTTCGATGACTTTCAGCGGAACGTCCCGAAGCGCACCGCCGATTTCACTCTTGGCGATACGCTGGGCGTGCTCGACGGATTCGGCGTTGAACACGTCCATCTCCAAGACGAGTCCAACGAGGGCGGTATCCGCGGCAATGAAGGCCGAGTCGAACGGTTCCCCACAGGCTGGACAACCGGTTGCACCGACCTCCACCTCAACGTAGTCCATGTCAGACTCGTTAAGCCGCTTACCGGCTTCGCTGACGGCGACGCCGATAGCGTCGTCGATGTCTTCTACGTCACGGACCAACCAAGCGGCTTCCATCGCCACGAGATAGTTCATACAGATATCCTCGGGGGCTGGCTACTCCTTTGTTGCGGTTCGCGGATGTCGCGCACGTCACGGTCACCATTGGCATAAGTTACGAGAATCAGGGGCCAACCTGACTGCCCGGTTACGCGTGCATCAGTGTGGCGGCCAAAATTAGTTGCTTCATGACTGAATCGCCATACAGCGGCGTCATGGACCCTGGTGACCGCTCTGACAGGCGCCGGTTTCGGCCAGTACATTTATACAGTGGTTTCGCCCACAACTGGGTGAAGTAACAATGGCTGCCCGACCGTACACCGCAGCGATATTCGCACTGTACCAGTTCACCCTGCTTGCCGGCATCGTCCTGCTTCCGGTGGCGATGGTCACCGAGCGCTTCGGCGTTCGCCTGCCTGTTGACCGCGCCGTCGAAGGGCTCAATCAAGCCTATACGGGTCGACAGAACGATTGATAGCATTCGGCTGCCAGACCCCGGCGAATATCTATCAGTGTCGACCCGTATACGAGCAGTCCATGGAGTGAACGGGCAGGTCCACAGTTTTATCAGCGCCCGACTGCTATCTGGCGGTAATGATCGACCCAAACGCGTCCTTCTCGCAGTCGTCCACAGCAGACCGTTTCGAGACGGATCCCTACGAGCCGGAGGTCGGCTCGCTACCGGACCGCTCCGACCAGGACACCGAGAAGGTCAACAAGACCGGCACGACCACTATCGGTATCGCCACCAGCGATGGCGTCGTCATCGCTACCGATATGCGGGCCTCGCTGGGCGGTCGCTTCGTTTCCAACAAGAACGTCCAGAAGGTCGAGCAGATCCATCCGACCGCCGCGCTCACCCTCGTCGGCAGTGTCGGCGGTGCGCAGTCGTTCATCCGCTCGCTGCGTGCCGAGGTCAACCTCTACGAGACTCGTCGGGGCGAGAACATGAGCATGCAGGCCCTCTCGACGCTAGCCGGGAACTTCGCCAGGGGCGGTCCGTTCTTCGCGATCAATCCCATCCTCGGTGGCGTCGATGATGACGGTCACCACGTCTACTCTATTGACCCCGCCGGCGGCGTCATGCAGGACGATTACACGGTTACTGGCTCCGGGCTCACTGTGGCGTACGGAGCCTTGGAGGACCGCTACGAGGACGACATGACGAACGAGGAAGCCAAAGAAGTCGCCGCCGCCGCAATCAACGCCGCCGCCGAGCGCGACACTGGGTCGGGTAACGGTATTTACCTGGCCGACGTCACTGAGGCGGGTGTCGATATCAACGGGTACGAGTTCGACGAACTTCTGTAGGGCAGCGACGTCCCCGGATTTCGCATATCCGGTCGAGAGAGGCCGCCATCGAGATAGAGACTGGTCCGGGAGAACTAAACAACGAGCAACCGCAGTAGTCGTATGGAACTGTTCGGGACGGCCGGAATCCGCGGACGGGTCGACGAGCGCGTCACGCCCGAATTGGCCCTGTCAGTCGGACGGGCAGCGGGGCAGGACGGCGACGAGTTTGTCGTCGGTCACGACGGCCGGGTCACGTCGCCGGCGCTGGCCGACGCAGTGGTCTCCGGGTTAGAGAGCGCCGGTGTCCAGGTGGGTCGGGTCGGCAAGGTCCCGACCCCAGCGCTGGCGTACGCCTCGAGGAGCCGCCGGGGTCTGATGGTGACTGCGAGCCACAACCCCCCGACCGATAACGGGTTGAAGCTGTTCGTCGACGGGCAGGAGTACAGCGATGCGGCCGAGGCGACCGTCGAAAGTCGCATCGAAGCAGGGGTCGACTCGGCACCGTGGGAGGCGTGGGGCGATACGGTAGCCGAAGCAGTCCTGCCCTCGTATCGAGACGCAGTTACAGCGTACGCCCGTAGGTTGGGAACTGATCCCGGACGCCTGACCGTCGCCGTCGACTGTGGTAACGGCATGGCCGGTGTCGGGACGCAGTGGGTCCTGCGTGCCCTCGATGCAGATATCGTCTCGATCGAGGCCAACGTGGACGGCCACTTCCCGGCCCGGGGGAGTAAACCCACACCGGAGACGCTGGGGGCGTTCAGCCGGTTCGTTTCCGATTCGACCGTCGACCTGGGGTTCGCACACGATGGTGACGCAGACCGTATCGTTGTCGTGGACGGAGACGGTGAAATAGTCCACGAGGATACCATCGTCGCGATGCTGGCCGAGCAGTACACCGACACCGCGACCGTCGATGACCCCGTCGTCGTGACGACGCCAAACGCCTCCGGCCGCATCGACGAACGGGTCGACGCCGCTGGCGGGCGTGTCGAGCGGGTCCGTCTGGGCGCGCTCCACGAGGGGATCGCTCGCGAGCGCCGCGGAGGGATGAGCGATACCGAGGTCGTCTTCGCCGCTGAGCCGTGGAAGCATATCCACCCGGCCTTCGGTGGGTGGATAGACGGCATCGTTAGCGCGGCCGTCCTCACGCGGCTGGTCGCTGCCGAAGGGCTCGACCAGCGCCGCTCCGCCATCACGGAACGGCCTTACCGGAAGGTGAGTGTCGACTGTCCCGACAGCCACAAGCCCGCAGTGATGGCGACGCTGGAGAGTGAGCTCCCCGATGCGTTCCCCGAGAGCGAGGTCGCCACCGACCACGGCGTGCGCCTGGCTTTTCCCGACGACTCGTGGACGCTCGTCAGGCCAAGCGGCACCGAACCGTACGTCCGCATCTACGCTGAAAGCGATAGCGTCGACGCGCTTATCCGAGACGTTCGGACGGTCGTCGAATCAGCGGTCGAGTCGGCCGGACACTGATACTGGTGGCTGTACCAAAAATTCGCCACCCGGGGGTGGTGAATACCGGTACGAACGTACAGCCACCAGTATGAGACCGACTCTGGAAGCCGACAGGCCGGGCATTGTGTCGCCGGTGGGTATTTGTCCTCGCCGGGCAAGTGGCGGGTATGAACGAGCTGCTGGAGGCGGCCCGGACGGCGCTGGAGTCGGCCTACGCCCCCTACTCCGAGTATCGCGTCGGTGCCGCCATCGAGACCGCCGATGGGACCGTCTACACGGGCTGTAACGTCGAGAACGCGAACTACTCCAACAGCCTCCACGCCGAAGAGGTCGCCATGGGGGCCGCGGTGTCCGAGGGTCACCGCTCGTTCGAACGGCTGGCGGTGACGTCGGCGGACAGGGACGGCGTCACGCCCTGTGGGATGTGTCGCCAGACGCTCGCGGAGTTCTGCGACGACGACTTTCCGGTCGTCACGGATGGCGAAGGCGCCGCCGAGTACACGCTGGGGGAACTACTCCCGACCAGTATCACCCGGGAGCATCTGGAATGACCGGCGACAGCGAGGATCCGAACGACGAGGTCCAGTACCACCTCGAAGTCAGCCCCGGCGACGTGGCACCGAGCGTCCTGCTGCCGGGCGACCCCGAACGTGTCGAGACCGTCGTCGAAGACTGGGATGACCACGAGATTCGAGGCGACCACCGCGAGTACCGAACCGTAACCGGAACTCACGAGGGAACGCCTATCTCGGTCACCTCGACAGGCATCGGGTCCCCCTCCGCTGCAATTGCCGTCGAAGAACTGGCCCGCGTCGGCGCCGACACGCTCGTTCGAGTGGGGTCCTGTGGTAGCATCGTCCCCGAGGCTGCCGTCGGTGACCTCGTCATCACGACGAGTGCGGTACGACAGGAGGGAACCAGCACGGAGTACGTCCGTGAGGAGTACCCTGCGGCGGCGGATCCACAAATCGTCTCGGCGCTTGTCGCCGCCGCAGAGGAACTGGAGTA
>JAQCNK010000071.1 GCA_028275075.1 Haloarcula sp.
TCGTGCGGTCGGGTGTGCATTGAGTTTCAATGGCTACGATAAGACTCGGTCAACATCGAGCGGGGTGGCTCGCCGGACGACCGCTTCGACCGGGTCAGCCGATCCGGCCAGGTTGTCCGAGTCCCCATCGAGGACGGTCAGCGCCGCGCGTCGGCCGGGGGCGATACGGCCGCAGTCGAGACCGGCGATATCGGCACCCGCCGTCGTCGCCATCCCCAGAACCTCCCGAGCGCTCACGTCGAAGTGGGTGGCCGTGTAGGCCATCTCGCGGAACATATTTGGTGGGTTGAGCATGACGTTGTCCGTCCCGAGCGCGACCGTCGTATGATCGAGTAGCTCTCGGATCGGCGGCCGGCCGACCTCCAGAACAGCGTTCGCTCGCGGGCAGGCCACGATAGGGACTGACTGGTCGGCGACACGGTCGAGATGCTCCTGCCGGGCGTGGACCATATGGATGAGTAGGTCCGGGGCCAGATCGAGCGCGGGATGGATATCCGTCGCGTTCGGCTCGCCGGCGTGGATAGCAAACGGGACCGCACGGTCCGAGCAGCCGGCGCGTTCGGCGGTGAAGTCGGCATCGTTCGCACCCGACGCTCCGTAGCCGTCGGCGACGTCAAGGACGCCGAGTTCGTCGCTTCCGAAGATGAACGGCTCGATGTCGAGCGGCGCCGCCGCATCGCGCAGGGCACGGGCACCGTCGACCCCGAACTCCCGGAAGTCGAGGCAGGTCAGCGTCCCGGTGCGATGCATATACCGAAGCGTCCGGCCCATTGCCGTCACGAGGTCGCTTCGGTCGGCCGACTGCAGCCGCCGGTGTTTCAGACTGTCGGGCGGTACCACCGCTTCGTCGAGTGACAACCCCACGGCCGCGTCCTTGGCGACACTGTCGCCGATATGAGTGTGGGCGTTGACGAAGGCCGGGAGGATGATATCAGTCGAGTCAGTCTCAGCTTCCTCAATGGCCTCGATATGCCCGTCATCGATAACGACGCGACCACGCGTCGGCTCGAACGACTCCCCCACAAGGATGGTCCCGGCTAGTTCCTGCATACCCTGGGTCCGGAGCGGGAACTGATATGCGTTTCCACGCGCGGGGCCGCGGTCGTCGCTACTCTCGCGAGTGCTGCGGGAACGGTTGTGGCCGGCTACGCGTCGCTTCCGGCGGCCTCGCCCGTCGCTCCCGCACCCGCTGATTCGGAGCCCCAAGCCATCCCGCCACTGAGCAGGGTGACGCCGTCAGCCGTGGAAATGGTGATCGACGCTGGGCTGTCGATACCGTCGGTCGCGTTGGCAGCCGGTCGGTCGTCGGTCACGACGAGTGAACCGTTGGACGCCGCGAAGTAGGCGTACCGGGTGTCACCGGCTTCGATCGGAGAGTCGAACGTGACGGTGCCGTCGCTGTTGTTCGCGGAGAACGTGAGCGTGGTGTTTCGGGGGACCGTGTCACCGCCGTCGTGTTCGATACGGAGAGACGATTCGTTCACGACATCTGTGGAGAGGTCCGGCTGCAGGTCAGCAGTCGGTGGCACGTCGGCGAGCCAGTCGGGAGCGGGGACCTGTTTGACGGCTGCCTGTCGTCGTTCATACGTGTAGGTCACTGTCTCGCCGTCTCGACTCCCGGTGAGTGTGAGTTGCTGAACCCCGCCCTCGCCCGTCAGCACCAGCCGGGCGCTCCCCGGCGTCGCGCCGTCGAGGAGGCTGTTGACCGTCGGCTCACTGAACTCGTCGGCGGTCAGCACGACTGTCCCTGAGTCGGTCGACTCGTTGGCGACGGTAAAGTCACCGGCAGCCAGCACCGTTTCAAGCGGCGAAGTGACGGTGTCGAGAGGGGAGCCCACCCGCTCTCTGACGCGATAGTTAGTCTCGCCGGGAGCGATCATCCGTACGTAGGTCGCTGTGTCGTTGGTGTAGTACTCGACACCGGATTCGTTGCCGTCGGACGCCGTCGTCTGCGAAAACTCGGACGTGCCGTCATCGCCCACCGTCAAGACGAGGCGCCGCTCGCTATCGGGGGCAGTCTGCGTGACGTGTATCCCGGCCCCGTTGTCGACGATGGCGGCCCTGTTGGCCGTCGTGAGTGCAGTGACGTTCGTCAGTGTCTCGTTGGAGACGCCGGGGACCTCGTTGGGTGCGAGGTCCGCGTCGGACGAGCTGTCAGTTGCCGTCGGTGTGCCCGGGCTCTGGACGCCGGCACAGCCCGCTATCGTCACCGAGACGAGAACGAGAAAGAGCAGTGGTTTACGTGTCATCAGCTGTACTATCAGTCGGATATAAACTAACGGCTTTGGAGGCTCAAACGAGGATTTGTGCGTGAGCGACTGGCACGGTCCCCATCCCGAGAGGGAAGCTCTCTCGGCGACCGAGGTGACTCATACTGATAGCTGTACGTTGACAGAGATATTCCCCACCCCGGGGTTGCGAACTACGGCAGTTTGTTACAGCCACCAGTATCAGCGCGGCCGCGGGAATCGCGCTGGTCGATATATGAGCACCAGTGCTATCCGTTCGTCGCTGAAACGACGCGTATGCCCAGCGAGAAAGCGCGGATGCTCGCCGGTGAACTGTACGACCCGCGAGACCCCGAACTCGTCGCCGACCGCGAACGCGCCAGAGAACTCGTTCGGTTGTACAACCAGACAGAGGCGACCGACCGGGAGCGCCGGGAGCAAATTCTGTCCGAACTGTTCGGATCGGTCGGGGAGCGCCCGGCGGTCGAACCACCGTTCCGGTGTGACTACGGCGAGCAGATCACCGTTGGCGACCGCTTCTTCGCGAACTTCGGCTGTGTCTTCCTCGACGTCTGCCCGATAACCGTCGGCGACCGGTGTTTGCTGGGTCCCTCGGTCCACATCTACACGGCGACCCACCCACTCGACGCAGCGAGCCGAGCGGAAGGCAAAGAGTACGGCAAGCCCGTCACCGTAGGTGACGATGTCTGGGTCGGCGGGCAGGCAGTACTCAATCCTGGCGTCGAGGTCGGCGACCGGTCGGTGGTGGCGTCGGGCGCGGTGGTGACAAACGACGTTCCGGCCGGCGTCGTGGTGCAAGGGAACCCCGCAGAAGTGGTGAAAGAACTCGACTGACACGGGCCGGTGCTGACGGCGGCCGGAACGCTCCCGGGACGCTTTTACTCACCCGGCGACTACAGCAGTCTACGCGTGGCCATCACGGACAAGATATACGTCAAGAACCACCGCCAGCTTGCCTCCCAGTTAGAGACGAGCTTCCCCAAGGGTGCGTTCAAAGGCGCGACGCTCGATATCCTCTTCCAGGGCGAGGGGCTGGCGAAACTCGACGACGCCTCCCGGGACCGAGTGCTCGACTTCGCCGAGGATTTCATGGACTGTGACTGTCAGGCCGCCCCCCACTGTGGCTGCCCGGAGCGGAAGTTCATCAGCTACCTACTGGAGCTTCGCGAGCAGGGATTGGGCCCGGACGCTATCGTCGACGTGATGACCGACGACTATATGCTCTATGCGTATCCCGGCGACATCCTCTCGTTTCTGGACAACAGCATCCGCACGCTCGAAGCCATCGAGACGCTGGCCGCCGTCGACGGCGAGCGCGACGTCGAACGCGAGGCCGGCGAGCGACGCGGCCATCTGGTCAGGTGACACTGTAGTGATCGTCCGACCGATATGTCGGTAGAGACGATAACAATCCGTCTGAGACAGTCGAGAGAGATACGCGGCCCGCTCAGTACTCGTCGTCGAAGCTGCCGATTCGGTAGGAGGTGTCCGCTTTCTCGCCCTCGTCTAAGTCTTCGAGATGGATGACCTCGTCTTGGTCACTTTCGTCGAGTTGGGTAGATAGCTCCGTGACATAGCGCTTGTACTCTTCGAGTTGCTCGCGGAGGTGCTCGGCCCGCAGTTCGAGGCGTTCGTGCTCGCGGACGAAGCTCTTCGGGACCTCGACTTTGGGCGGGAAGCTCTCGGTACTGGTCTCCTCTGCGGTCGCAGCCTCTATCTCGTGGTCCGGCGCGACCGTCACTTGGCCGTCGTGGGCGACAAGCATGTCCACGTAGTCGCGAAAGACCGCCGAGAGGGAGATGTCGCGCTCTTCCGCTATCTCGCGGAGCGTCTCGAACTTGTCCTCGCTGACCCGGAACGAGATAGTCTTGTTCTTATTCCCCATCGTTGAGTTGTACTCGTTTCGCCTGGTATTTAATCATTTGTCAGACAGTCGCACGCTACGGTGCGTGCGGAGACGCGAAACGGTTCACTAGCTGCCGGCGATACATTCCTTCAGTTTGTTATAGCCGGCAGTATGAGGCGACAGTATGGACCCTACCGCACACCACGTTGCCGTTACTGTGAGCAACCTCGACCGCGCTGTCGATTTCTACCGGGAGACGCTCGGACTCGACGTACTGAGCGAGTTTTCCGTCGGCGGCGACGCCTTCGCCACCGGCGTCGGTATCGAGGGTGCAAGCGCCGAGTTCGTCCACATGGACGCCGGCAACATCCGAATCGAGCTCGTCGAGTACGACCCAAAGGGCGAATCAGCCGCCGAGACCGACCTCAATCAGCCCGGTGGGACACATCTGGGGCTGGAAGTCGACGACCTCGATGCAGTGTACGACTCGCTGCCCAGCGGTGTCGAGACCATCGCTGAACCGCAGACGACCGAGAGCGGAACCCGGATCTGCTTCCTGCGGGATCCGGACGGTACACTGGTTGAGCTACTCGAACTCTGAGAGTTAGTCCGCGCTGGCCTCCGCAGCGTCCTCCATGCTCTCTAGGGCCCCAACCACCGACTGGCGGTACGGCTCGACATCGGCGCCGTACTCCTCGTTGGCCATCGCGACGTACTCGTCGATATCCGGGTCCTCTGGGTCTTGGTCGTTGAATTTCCGGATTCGATCTAACGTGCGCTCGGCCGCTTCGACGACCCAGCGGTCCCGGGTCGCCTCGTCGACCTCCGAGATCGACTCCGGGCGCACCGAGACGTTCACGTCGCCCTCATCGGTCTCGTAGGTCCGTGGCTTGCCCACGACAGCGACATACGCCGGCGGCTCCAGTTCGCGCAGCATGGAGGCCGCGTCGGGCTGGTACTGCCCGGCGTACATGAAGAACGTGTCGCCGTTCGGATCGACGACACGCCCCTGCCAGTACTCGCTGTCCTCGCCAACGTCTTCGGTCTCGGTGAGCGTCCCGACGAGGAACACACGGTTCGCTCGCTGGCCCGTCGGCAACAGGACGTACACCGGGGCGCGGTCGTCATCGGATTCTTTGAACGTGTAGCTCGCGTCGTTGAACTCGCGGGCGAAGACGCGGCGGGCGACTTCGCGAGAGGGGGTGGTAGCCATCTATATCGACCTCGCTTTGATCAGTAGTTCGTCCGCATCCACGGTCCCGGTCAGTCGCTCCTGGTTGTCCGCCAAGACGTAGCGACCGAACGTCGGGCCCGTCACCTTGTAGTACCGGCCCAGGATATCGGCGCGCATCTCGTCGGCCACGACGGTCGTATCGAGCGCGTCCATCGCCATCTCCTTCGCCTCTTCGAGGGTGATGCCGGTGAGTTCCTCGGTGGCTTCTTCGTCGAAGATGACCTCGGAAACCTCCTCGCCGTCGTCGAGCACGCACTTGATGCGGAGGTCGAACTCGCCTTCGACCTCGCCGTGTTCGCTACAGCGGCCGTTCTGAAGGACACGGGTGCAGTCGTCCTCTGGACAGCGTTTGATCAGGCCCGAGCCCGACTGGATGTCCACTAGCGCGCCCTCGACTTCGACGCTATCTGATCCGACCTCTATCTGCTCGTCCAGTTCCTCGATAGTCGTCGTCCGGTTGAGCTTGACCGAGAACCGACCCTGGTACTCGTCGGTGACGACGTTACGGAGGCTGTAGGACGCGCCCTCCTCCAGCTCGGGCAGATCCGATTTCGACCACTTGGTGAACTTGATCGTCCCGGTCCCGTCGCCCAGCAACCCGACCTGTGCGACCGCATCGGCCCGGGGATCCCATAGCTCAACGACCGTCGCACGGATGTCAACCCACTCCTCGGGGGCGTCGACCTCGGCGAGATCGACCTGCTCGTTACCGCCGCCACCGCCGCCGAGCTGGTCACGATCAATTCCCGCCTCGTCTAGGTAGGTGTTAACGACGCTTCGACGGGCCTCGTTCGCGGGCACTTTGTACTCGTTGACAAGCGTGTCCAGCCGGTTCTCGACGTCTTCGACGTCGATGTCGATCTGGTCGCTAAACTGCTCACGTATCTCTTCAGCGTGGGTATGCAAATCTGTCTCTGACATTGGCGTTCACTGTCTCCGCTTTGTTTTCAGAGGGAGACAATCGACGGTTGGTCGCCTTCGGTTATAAACTCTGGTCTGGCGTGGTGAAACTGATCGAGACCTGGTGACAATCGGGCGCCGATCCTGTCATCACTCCCGCTGGTCGCCGTCAGATCAGTTTCTCATCGACCCACCGTCAACTGGCAGCGCCGTCCCGGTGACGTACGACGAGCGGGCCGACGACAGGTACGCCACCACGTCGCCGAGTTCCTCGGGCTGGCCGACCCGCCCAAGCGGGGCGTCGGCCCACGACGCCAACCCCTCCTCATAGGAGTCGAACTCACCGCGGGAAACGGCAGCCTCGACGAGTTGCTCGATCCGGGGGGTCTCGTGGGCCCCGGGCAACACCGCGTTGACCCGGACTTCGGGGGCGAACTCGCGTGCCTGTGTCTCCATCAGGCCGATGACCGCCCGGCGAACCGAGTTCGAGAGCACGAGGTCATCGATTACTTCCCGGACCGAACGCGAAGTGATATTGACAATAGTTCCCGCATCGGAGTCCCTGAGGAAGGGGTAGGCGTGGCGGGTCGTCCAGACGACGCTCATCACCAGTAGGTCGTAGGCGGTGTACCACTCACGCTCGGTCGTCTCGATGAATGGGCCGGGCTCAGGGCCTCCCGCACTGGTGACTACGTGGTCCAACCCCCCGAAGGTTTCCGCAGTCTCCTTGACGAACGCTTCGACTTCGTCCGGGTCGGTGATGTCGGCCTCGACTGCCAATACGTCGCCGTCACCGATGGCGGCGAGCGCGTCGTGCGTCTCTGCCACGTGTTTCTGTGTTGTCCCGCAAACCGCTACGTCGGCACCTTCGCGAGCGAACCGCTCGGCGCTCGCACGTCCCAGCCCGCTCGTCGCGGCAGTACACAGTACAGCGTTGCCGGCAAGTTCGAGATTCATACCGGATGAGACGGGCGAACGCCGCAAAAAGTCCGCGCCCTAGCTGCCCCAGAAATTGTCTCGGCTGCCCAGGCGCTCGTCGTCCTCGTCGTCGCCTTGGTAGCCGCTCTCGTCGTCGTCCTCATCGCCAGTGTCGGTGTCGCTGGCGTCGTCGTCCTCCAGTTCGAGCCGTTCGAGTTCATCCGCTCGCGCGTGGTTCGACCGGACTTTGGTTATCTTGACCAACGACTTGGCCGGCGGCAGAACGCCGTCGACCATGACGATGAATCCGTCTTCGGTCCGGCCGACGCCGGCACCACTCTCGTGGATGTCGTCCACCTCGACGACGACTTCCTGGCCCAGCTTGACAGGCTGGCTCTTCAAATCCGAGATGGGCTGGTTGTAGTGGTTGCACCACTCGGCACCCCCTCGGTCGCCGTAGTGTGTACAGCCCATCCCCTCAATACGTTCTGTGAAGCTAGGGCAGTCATCGGCGAGCGGACAGTCGGGCATGACTCGGGGTACAGTGGCCGCCGGCAAAACGCTTGCGACCTACCAGACACAACGGATATTGCCACTACGGCGACGGGACCCGCCCGGTATCAATCGTGAATGTCTGTGAAGAACGTATAAATAGCCCAGTCCAGTCAGTGCCTTCATGAGCGATTACGCCGCGATGTTTGGCCAGGGGGGGCTGAACGATCAAGTGGATGTCGAGGCCTTGGTCCAAGCGATCGGACTGGACCAAGACGAGATAGACTGGAGAAAAGACTACCTCAACTTTGACGCGGCAGACGAGCGCCGCCTCGAAGCCCTCCAACCGCTGTTCGAGGATACCGCCGACGACATCGCCGACGCGTTCTACGAAAATCTCACACAGTACGACGAGACGGTCGAGGTCATCAGCCGGTCGCCGAAAGCCGTCGACGCCCTGAAAGACACCCAACGAGCATACTTCGTCACGCTGGCCGACGGAGAGTACGACGAGGAGTACTTCAGAGACCGCGCTCGCATCGGCAAGCTCCACGATATCCTCGAGATGCCGATGAAACAGTATATCGGTCAGTACGGCGTCTACTACGACCTCATCCTCCCGCTACTGACCGAGCGGGCCAGCGAGCGCATCGCGGAGCGACTCGAAGCCACAGTTGGGGACACCGGGACCGAGGGACCCGCCATCGACGCTATCACCGATATTGTCACCGAAGAGATCACCGATCTCCGCGAGGATATCACATCAGTGCTGCGGATCATCAATCTCGACATGCAGGTCGTCGCGGACACGTATATCCACTCCTACAGTCAGAAGCTCGAAGCCGAAATCGAGCGCCGCGAGCGCCTCGCCGCCGAAGTCGAGACCGATCTCGAAGCGCCGATGGCCGAACTGCGTGACTCTGCCGACGATGTGGCCCACTCCTCCCAGCAGATATCCGATCTGACCGGCGATCAGTCCGAGCGCGTCCGTTCCATCGCCAGCGAAGTCTCGAACATGAGCGCGACTGTCGAGGAGGTCGCCGCCAGCGCCAGCGAGGTCGAAGACAACAGCCAGCGAGCCCGCGACCTCGCCGAGGACGGCCAGGACGCCGCCGACGACGCCATGGGCGTGATGGACGATGTCGGCAGCGCCGTCGACGATGTCTCCGATGACGTGGACGAGCTCCAAGACCGCGTCGGCGAGATCGACGCCGTTGTGGAGGTCATCAACGACATCGCCGAACAGACCAACATCCTGGCGCTAAACGCCTCTATCGAGGCGGCTCGCGCCGGCGAGGCCGGCAGCGGCTTCGCCGTCGTCGCCGACGAGGTCAAATCGCTTGCCGGTGACTCACAGGAACGTGCCCAAGAGATTGAGGCACTCGTGCACGCTATCGAGGCCGACACCGAGGACACCGTCGAGAGTCTCGATGAGACGACCAAACAGATAGAAGCCGGTATCGAGCGTGTCGCCGAAGCGATGGAGCTACTCGATGACATCGCCGACGCCGTCCAGGAGACCGCCCAGGGTATCCGCGAAGTCTCCGACGCCACCGACGAACAGGCCGCAAGCGCCGAAGAGATTGCCGGCATGCTCGATGAACTCGTCGCCCAGGCCAACACTGTCGCCGCCGAGGCCGAACAGATAGCCGCCGCCAATGAGGAACAGGCCGCGACTATCGACGAGGTCTCGGAGACGGTCAGGCGGTTGACGGAGTGA
>JAQCNK010000078.1 GCA_028275075.1 Haloarcula sp.
ACCCAACTGGCGGCTATCGCATCTGTCCGGGAGATCGAACGGGTCGTTGTCGCCGACCAAAATACGGAAAAACAGCAGGCCTTTATCGACCAGTTCGCGGACCGGTTCGACGTGCGAGCGGGCTCTATTGCCGATGCCGCAGCCTGTGATGTGCTCTCGACGATCACCCCCGTCGAGTCGCCCATCGTCAAGCGCGAGTGGCTTGGCGAGCATACGCACGTCAACGCCATCGGTGCCGACGCCGCCGGCAAGCATGAACACGACGACCGGAGCCTGCTGGAGGCCAAACTCGTCATCGACGACTACGAGCAGTGTACCCATTCGGGAGAAATAAACGTCCCGTGGAGCGAGGATATCCTCGCCGATGACGATATCTACGGAGAACTGGGAGATATCGTCGCCGGCGAGATACCGGGCCGTGAGGCCGACGACGGCGTTACTCTCTTTGACTCGACGGGGCTCGCGATTCAAGATGTCGCAGCGGCCCACGTCGCCTACGAGAACGCGCGAGCAGCGGACGGTGGGACCGACTTCTCGCTGGTGGGGACCGAGATCGGCTATACGGGTCGACAGAACGAGTGATAGAATTCGGCTGCCAGACCCCGGCGAATATCTATCAGTGTCGACCCGTATACAACAGTCCGTATGACAGGGTCGCTGCGAGAAGAACCCCTGCCCCGTCGTCGGCCCGGTCGGCTATCCGGGGGTGCTGTCCTGTGAAGGGAAAGCTATAGCAACGTCGGTGTCCGACCCACTATCATGACTACGACTGGTGAGGAGCCCGAGCGGGCTTTCGACCACAGCGAGGTCGAGTCCCGCTGGCAGTCGGCCTGGGACGAGGCCGACGTGTTCCGCATCGACGACGACGCCACCGACCCCGAGTACGTGCTGGCGATGTTCCCCTACACGTCGGGGCAGCTACATATGGGACACGTCCGCAACTACACTATTACCGACGCGTTCGCCCGATTTGAGCGGATGCGCGGGGAGGCGGTGCTCCACCCGATGGGGTGGGACTCGTTCGGGTTGCCCGCAGAGAACGCGGCCGAGGAGCGAGACACGAACCCGCGGGACTGGACGATGCAGTGTATCGACCAGATGCGCGACCAGTTCGTCGAGATGGGCTTTGGCTACGACTGGGAGCGCGAAATCGCGACGTGCGAACCCGAATACTACCAGTGGAACCAGTGGCTGTTCAAACAGTTCCGCGAGGCTGGCCTGGTCGAACGCCAGGCGGCAGAGCTGAACTGGTGTCCATCCTGTGAGACGGTGTTGGCCGACGAGCAAGTCGAAGAAGAGACTCACGATGACGGTGCTGTCGATGTCTGCTGGCGCTGTGATACCCCCATCGACCACCGCGAGATGGACCAGTGGTTCCTCACGATCACCGACTACGCCGAGGAACTGCTCGACGCTCTCGACGATCTGGACGGGTGGCCCAACAACGTCCGGGAGATGCAGCGCAACTGGATCGGTCGGCAGGAGGGTGCCAGCGTCGCCTTCGAGGTCGGCGAGTACGGCGACGTGGATATCTTCACCACCCGACTCGACACCATCTACGGCGCGACCTACTTCTCGCTGGCACCGGGTCATCCCGTCGCCCAGCAGATCGCCGAGGACAACGACGAGGTCGCCGAGTACATCGAGATGGCCGCGCAGGCCGACGAGGACGAGCTCGACGTGACCTCCGGCGTCTTCACCGGCGAGTACGCGACCAACCCGGCGACGGGCGACGCGATCCCGGTCTATGTCGCCGACTACGTCCTGACCGATGTGGGAACCGGCGCGCTCTACGCCGTTCCGGCCCACGACGACCGCGATCACGAGTTCGCCGAACACCACGACATCGACATCCAGCAGGTCATTGAGCCCGCGGACGACGCTGCTGTCGATCCCGAGGACGTGGATGTCCAGGCGGAAGCCTACACCGAGGACGGAATCTTAGTCAACAGCGGTGAGTTCGACGGGCTGACCAGTGTTGCGGCCCGCGAGACGTTTGTTTCCGAGTTCCACGGCGAGCACCGGACCGAGTACAATCTCCGGGACTGGGGGATCTCCCGCCAGCGCTACTGGGGGACGCCCATCCCGATGATCCACTGCGAGGACTGTGGCTACGTCGCGGTCCCTGACGAGGACCTCCCCGTCGAACTGCCGGAGTTCGTCCACACGACGGGCAACCCTCTCGATGCGGCCGAGGAGTGGAAACAGACGAGGTGCCCCGACTGCGGCACCGATGCGACCCGGGAGACAGACACGATGGATACGTTCGTCGACTCCTCGTGGTACTTCCTCCGGTACGTTTCACCTGACCTCGACGACGCTCCGTTCGACACTGACCGGGCCAGCGATTGGCTCCCGGTCGACCGCTATGTCGGCGGTATCGAACACGCCGTGATGCACCTGCTGTACGCCCGCTTTTTCACGAAGGTGATCGACGATATCGACCTGCTCGCAGGCGTTCGTGAGCCTTTCGTCAACCTCACCAACCAGGGGATGGTGCTTGGTGAGAACGGCAACAAGATGTCCAAAAGCCGGGGTAACGGTGTCTCGCCACAGCGTCTTATCGACGAGTACGGTGCCGACACCGCTCGGCTGTTCATCATGGAGGCTGCCCAGCCTGAGAAGGAGTTTGCCTGGAGTCCAGAGGGCGTCCAGTCGGCCCACAGTTTCCTGCAGAACATCTACCGGCTCACCGAAGCGTTCGCCGCGGGCGATATCACTTTCGACGCCGAGTCGACCGATATCGCCGACTACGTTGACCGCGAGATAGATGCCACGGCGGCCCGCGCAACGGAGGAGTACGAGCAGTTCCGCTTCAACCACGCCCTGCAGGCGGTTCGGGAACTGGTTTCGCTCCTGCGTCGCTACCGAGAGGCCACCGACCCCGACCGGGCCACTTTCGAGCGCGGACTCGTCACCGCTGCGAAGCTGCTGGCGCCGGTTGCCCCCCACGTCGGGGAGGAACTGTGGGATCACCTGGGGGCCGACGGGCTCATCGTCGAGGCCGACTGGCCCAGTGCCGACGCACCTGTGGACTACGAGACTGAGCGCCGTCTCGTGGAGAACACCCGGGAAGATGTCCGGGATATCATCGACACCGTTGGTATCGATGCCCCGCAGACAATCACGCTCGCCGTCGCGCCGGCCTGGAAACACGAGGTCGTCTCGATAGCTCGCGAGGCCGACAACGTCGTCCCCGCCGTGATGCAAAATCAGGACCTCCAGCAGTACGGCGAGGCCGCCGCCGACTTCGCGAAGACCCTGGCTGGCCGGGCCAACATCGACGAGCATCTCGCGCCCGAGCGGGAGCTAGCCGCGCTGGAACGCGCATCGTGGCTCGTAGCACGCGAGTTCGACACCGAGGTCGTCGTCCAGTCGGCTGACGACGCCGACGATACCCTCGCCTCGCAAGCCGAACCGGGCCGACCAGCTATCGATATCTCGGAGTAGGGCCGCTATTTCGGGTCAAGAAGACTTGTCTCACCGAGGTCCCGGAGAACGTCCGTCGCGTGGCCGTCCGGCCGCACGCCCTCGTACAGCCCGACGATCTTGTTCTGGGCGACGACGAACGTCGTCCGCTTGGCGTGGCCGTCGACCAACTCGACGCCGAACGCCCCGGCCACTTTCCCGTCGGGGTCCGCGAGCAAATCAAAGGAGAGCGCCTCGCCGTCGGCGAACGTGCGGTGGCTCTCGACGCCGTCGGTCGAGACGCCGTACACCGAGACGCCGTGCTGTTCGTAGCGGTCGGCCTCCGCTTCGAACTGCCTTGCCTCGGTCGTACAGCCCGGCGTGTCGTCTTTCGGGTAGAAGTACAGCACCGTCGGTGTCGCGAAGTCGGGGCGGACCCGATCGCCGTGCTGGTTCTGTGCGACGATGTCGGGGACCCGCTCCCCGGGTTCCAGTGCCATCTCAGTTCACCGGGATAGATGTCCCATCGTCGTCGTCGGTCACTTTCGGTAGTGTGATGGCGAGCACACCGTCGTCGTAGACGGCGCTCGTCTCGCTCTCGGTGACGGCTTCCGGGAGGGTAACTGTCCGGGACAGCGACTGCTGTAGACGCTCGCGCTGGACGTAGCGCCCGTCGGTTGTCTCGCTTTCCTCGCTGTGCTCGGCGCTGATGGTGAGGGTCTTCCCATCGGCCAACTGGACGTCGATGTCGCCGCTGTCATAGCCCGGGAGGTCTGCGTGGACGACGAAGCTGTCGCCCTTGTCTACGATATCGGTCGGGACGGTGCCGGCGGTGACGCCGAACTGGTCGCCCAGCATGTCGAACGCACGTTCTATCTCCGACAGCGGATCACGGTCGCTCATAGATACACGTACACGCCTGTGGGACTTATACTGCCGGCTATACGGGTCGACAGAACGATTGCTAGAATTCGCCACACAGTATCACTCTTCAGCAAGCTGGATCGCACGAGTGATCACATACATGAGCACGATACCGCCGCCGACAGCGAGCACGAACTGCGTCAGTAGGGTAAACAGCCGTCGAAAAACCCCAAGCGCGACAGCGAGCGCAAACGGACCAAGAGCGATGAGGGATACGAGTCCGATGAGCTTCGCCAACGGGATCGCCTCTCTGAGAAGCTGTGCTATATCTATCGTTCCGGAGGGTTGCTGAATAAACGGCGGGGACGGAGACATCGGGACTCCGATTCTCGATCTGTATCTATAATCGCTCCGGTATCAGATTGTTGACCGTCGCACCGAGTAGGAGAGACAACCGGCCCGACCCACTGCAGACGCCCGAACCAGCCCGTTTACTTTACCACGGTCTCGGTGTCGTACGAACCCAGATGCCGAACCCAGCCGTTCTCGGCCAACTCCTCGATATCTTCGAGGGCCGCCTGACACCGCTGTTCGTACAGGCCGGCGGCTGCGTCGAGATGGAAGACGTAATCGCCGAGCCGTTCACCGCTCGGCCGGGACTCGATGCGGGTGAGGTTGATATCGCGGTCTGCGAACGCCTCCAGTAACTCCAGCAGGAGGCCGGGGTAGTCGGCGTTCGGATAGATGATAAATGAAGTCTTCCCGCCGCCCCGCTCGCGTTCGCTCGCGGGTGCAACCGCGACAAAGCGGGTCGCGTTCGAGGACTGGTCCTGAATGTCTTTGGCAAGCAGTTCGAGGTCGTCGCCGGCGTTGTCGGGGTGGCCGATAGCGGCTACGTCGGGGTCCTCGCGGGCGCGTTCGACGCCCCGGGCCGTCGAGGCGACGGCTTCGACATCCACGCCGGGGTAGTGTGCTTCGAGCCAGCCGCGACACTGGGCCAGCGCCTGCGCGTGGCTGGCGACCAGCGAGAACGAGTCGTCCTGTGCCAGCAGGGCGTGGCGGATCGGCGTGATTATCTCGCGCACGACGGCCACCTCGTACTCGCTGAAGGCGTCCAGCGACTCTGTGACGGACCCCTCGATGCTGTTCTCGACGGGGACGACGCCGTTGTCGGCCTCGCCGTTGGCGACGGCCTCGACAATGGCGGTCATCGACTCGGCAAAGTTGATGTCGCCGTCGTCGGCCACAGCGCGGGCGGCCCGATGGGAGTACGTTCCCGACGGGCCAAGCGTGATAGTCGTCATGTGTGACGGTACTCCGTTCGGGGACAAAAGGACGGTGGTGATCAGGTCAGCAGCGCCAGTTCGTCATCGGCCAGTTCGATGTCGGCGGCAGCGACGTGTTGCTGGAGGTGTTCGAGGCTCGCGGTACCGGGAATCGGAAGCGTTAGGTCGGAGGACTCGGGCAGCCACGCCAGGGCAATCTGGTGGGGTGTGGCGTCGTGTTGGTGAGCGACCTCGTCGATGCCTTCGACGCCGCCCACGTCCCCGGCGGCCAGTGGGAACCACGGGATGAAGTCGACACCCAGTTTAACGGCGCGTCTGCGACAGTTGGATAGAGAAGTACCCACCCAGATAACAGAGGCCAACGCTGGTGGCGAAGGCGACCAGCAGCAGGATCTTCGGCGAGGCGGTGCTCGGATCGACTGTGGGGAGGTACCCGGCGACGCTCGTCGGGAACAGGCCGTACATCGGTAACAACGCCACGAGCAATCCCAGCAGCGCGCTCTGTAGCATCAGCGTGCGTGGGACCGACTGCCGGAAGAACGAGTGGCGCTGATACAGCGCGGCGGAAAAGTGGATACTACCTAGTGTGGATTCCCTCACCGCGGGCGGCCTTGGCGGCCTCGTGGACGGCCTCCGACAGCGTCGGATGAGTGTGGATCGTACTGGCGATATCTTCGAGGCGCGCGCTCATCTCGACGCCCAGCGCAAGCTCGGCGATGAGTTCGGAGGCCTCCGGACCGACGATCTGGGCCCCCAGTAAGAACTCCGTGTCGGCGTCGGCGACGACGCGGACGAACCCCGCACGCTCGTTCAGCGTCAGCGCCCGACCGCTCGCCCGCAGGGGCATCTGGCCGACGACGGGGTCAAAGCCGGCGTCTTCAGCCTCGGCCTCGGTCAGCCCCACCGTCCCGATTTCGGGGTCGGTAAAGACGGCTGCCGGGACGGCCTGGTGGTCCAGGGCCGCCGGCTCGCCCGCCGCCACCTCGGCGGCCACCTCCCCCTCGGCCATCGCTTTGTGCGCAAGCATCGGCTCACCGGCCACATCACCGACAGCGAAGACGTGGTCGAGATCGGTCCGGGCTGTTTCGTCCGTCGCAAGGACGCCGTTCTCGTCGGGGTCGAGGTCGACGTTTTCGAGCCCCAGCGTGTCGGTCACCGGCTCGCGACCGACCGCGACGAGGCATTTGTCTGCGTGGTACTCCGACACCGCGTCGTCCGCATCGCTCGTCGCCACGCGGATGCGGCCGTCCTCGAGTGTCTCCCAATCGCTGGCGGCCTCGCCGAACGCGAAGTCGATGCCCAGCGACTCGGCGCGCTCGTGGACGACAGCGCTGACATCTTCCTCGTAGCCCGGCAACACGTCGTCGAGCATCTCCACGACGGTCACCTCGGCGCCCAGCTTCGCGAACACCGTCGACAGCTCCATCCCGATGTAGCCCGCTCCGACCACGAGCAACTCGTCGGGGACCGTCTCAAGAGCCAGCGCGTCACGCGAGGAGAGGACCTGCTCGCCGTCGAACTCGAAGCCCGGCACCTCGATAGGTCGACTGCCCGTGGCGACGATAGCGTGGTCGAACGCGATGATCTCAGAGTCGTGGTCGCTGTGGGCCAGCCGGATACTCCCGTTGTCGACAAATTTGGCGGTCCCCTCGATGAGGTCGACGCCCGCTGATTTGCACAACGACTCGACCCCGCGGGTCAGGCGGGTGACAACGCCGTCTTTCCACTCGGTCAGTCCGACCATGTCGACCGCGGGGTCCGCGAAGATGCCCATATCCTCGGCTTCGCGAGCGTCGTGCACGATATCGCTCGCCGAGATGAGCGCCTTCGAGGGGATGCAGCCGTGGTTCAGACAGGTCCCGCCGTACGCGTCCCGTTCAACCAGTGTCGTGTCGAGGCCGAGTTGGGCGCTCCTGATTGCGGCCACGTAGCCGCCCGGCCCCCCACCGATGACCAGTACGTCCGTTTCCGTTTTACCGTCTCCGACGACCATACCGATATCTCGACGGGGCGCCTGATAAAGGGGCCGAGCTACAGTCCTGTAGCCGACAGACTCAAACCCGTAATCCGGCTACACCGGGGTATGAACGTCACCGTCGAGGTGGCCGGCGAGGAGACCCACGAACTCGACATCGCCGAGGGCGCCACCTACGCCGAACTGCTCGCGCCGCTGGACCTCTCGCCACATGCGGTGTCGGTGATGGTCGACGAGCAGACGGTGCCGACGAACCAGCCCGTCGAGAGCGACCACGTCCGCGTCGTGCGGCTCATCAAAGGTGGGTAATACTGGTGGCTGTATACGGGTCGACAGAACG
>JAQCNK010000082.1 GCA_028275075.1 Haloarcula sp.
ACGATCTGGGCAACGACCTCCAGATCATCTCGGGCTTTGCCGAGGTCGTCGCGAGCGAGGTCGACGGGCGGACCGCTGAAAACGTCGAGAAAATAAAGCGGGCTGCGGATAGCTCAGCGGACCTCATCGAACGGGTCGGCAACCTCGTAAACACGCTGGAAGAGCAGGAAGAGCCCGAGCCGCGAGATCTCCAAGATATTCTTGGGTCCACGGTCACCGAAGTCGACGCGAACTTCCCGGAACTGACCGTCGACTTCGACCCCGAAACCGCCAACTACCGCGTCTACAGCGGGGATCTACTCGATTCGGTGTTCACGAACCTCATCTCGAACGCTGCCGTTCACAACGACGGGCCGATCCATATGGATATCTCCGTCCGTGAAACCGGTGATGACTCAATCGTTATCATGTTCGCGGACGACGGCAGCGGCGTCCCCGAGGAAGTCAGGTCCGAGATCTTCCAAATGGGTAAGAAAGGGCCAGAAAGCTCGGGGACAGGCTTTGGCCTGGGCTTCGTTCGCGCCCTCACCGAATCCTACGGTGGTGGGGTCACGGTAGGCGAGAGCGATGCCGGCGGCGCCGAGTTCCGTGTGACTCTCCAACGGGCCTGATACTGTCGATTGTACCAGCGGCCTGTCTCAGGCCTCGTCGACTCGTATCGAGAGTCCGTCCTCGGCAAAGCGCACGTCGCCGTCGTAGTGGTCGGTCAGCGCCGACAACATCCCCTCGTGTCGTCCGTCTGTGTGGGGGTACAGATGCGTCAGGTAGACCCGGCCCAACTCTGCGTCGGCCTCGGCCAAGGTGCGACCGAGGCTGGTCGGGGTGGGGTGATTCGAGACATCGATGTCGTCGGGGAACGAACAGTCGTGAACGAACACGGCCGCGCCGTCGGCGAAATTGACAAGATCGGGAAACGCCTCGGAATCGCCGCTGAGCACGACTGTCGGCCCCCGGGCCGACGGCGTGAGTCGATAGGCAAAACACTGCATCGAATGCCGGGTCTCCCGTTGCTCGCCGTCGAAGCCCGCAACTGAGAACGTCCGGTCCGCTATATCGATCAGCGTCAGATCGAGGCGCCCCTGCATATACTCGTGGACCGAAAGCAACTGCTCGACTAGGTCGGCGGTACCGGGCGGTCCGGCAATAGTCAGTTCGGTTTCACCGGCCAGCCAGCGGGCTTTCAGCAGCACGTCGAGGTCGGAGACATGGTCGAGATGGTGGTGTGTCAGCAGCACTGCGTCGACACCCTCGTATCCGGGGTCGGTCCGTGCGAGGGCGTCTAGCACACCGCTTCCACAATCAACCAGCAGGACGTGCTCGTGGGTTTCGAGCAGTGTGCCAGACTGGGCGCGTCGCCCAGTCGGCATCGCACTGCCCGTGCCGAGGAAGGTGAGTTGCATGTCTCGGTCATGCGTTCGGAGGGGTATATTGGTTCGTACGCCAGCGGGGACGCTGGTGGGCCGTCATCGGAGACGCGGGCAGACGTGTCAGGTGACGGCCTGGATAGGGGTACAGCCGGGTGAGTAAAAACTCCAACTAAGGCTCAAAATTGCGTTTGAGTTAGCCGCTGTAGGCCCACGTTATTCCGATGACTGCGAGGACAAGGACACCGCCGAGGAAGAACGCGACCCCGGGTTCGAGATCGATCCCACCACCGCTGGCGGTGGTCGCAGCGGTCTCAGTGGCCTCTTGAGCCAGCTCGACGGGTGTCGATGGCGCGGGTGTCTCTGTCGGTTGCTCGGTGGCCTCCATGATACCGATACCGCCGCCATCGCCGGTTGAAGTCGGCTCAGGCGTCGGCTCCGGTGTGCCAGCCGTCTCATTGGCAGCCGCCGGCGCGGTCCCATCCTCGCCGGCGCTCTCAGGCGAGCCAAACAGTCCCGGAAGCCTCCCGAAGACGACTTGTATCATGGCACTCGCCGCCGTGAGGAGGCCAATAGCGGGGACCAGCCGCTCGAACAGTGAGCGCAACGACCGTTTTCTGTCAGGTGTGCCGACGAAGACGACGAGTGGATCTTCGGGTGGCTCGTACACCGTCATCTCTTGGCCCTTCTCGGAGTACTGCGTGCCAGCAACGGCGATCAGTTCCTCACTTTCCAGTTTCTCCAGATGGTAGGACACCTTCTGGATCGACATATCGAGCCGGTCGGCCAGTTCGGAGGGAGTGCCGGGGTCGTCGTAGACGGCGTTGAGGATGTCACGGGCGGTCTCTGAGGAGAGCGCGTCGAGGACAGACGCGACATCATCGTCGACACCGACGACCTGCATCTCACCGTCCTGGGACGTACTCGTCTCGGGGCCGCGGGAGGGCAGTAGCGACATACGGTAGTAACCCACGGCCAGTGTCCTGAATTTTGTGGACGTTGCCGCCCGAGACTCGGTCTCACTCCCGGAACGCACTTGCCTGTCCGGGCCAACCCATACCCAAACGATGGACCCGCGCGAACGCCTCGCTGCCAGTGACACGACTTTCGACGCGGCGTCTGTCGACATCGACGACGGAGACGTACTTGACCGGCTTGAGCCAGTGGTCGCAGAGTGGTGGGTCGAGCAGTTCGGGGAGTTTGTCCCCGGCAACGGCGGCTTCTTCACCCCACCGCAGAAGGAGGCGATCCCGCTCATTCACGAGGCTACGAACGCGCTGGTCTGTGCGCCGACCGGCTCCGGCAAGACGCTCGCCTCGTTCACTGCAATCATCAACGAACTGTTCACGAAAGCCCGCGATGACAGTCTGGAAAACAGCGTCTACTGCCTCTACATCTCGCCGCTGAAATCACTCGCAAACGATATTCACCGGAACCTGACAGTCCCACTCGACGGCATCACAGCGAAGCTCAACGACCGCGGCGAGGACGTTTCGATCCGTCACGCGATCCGCCACGGCGACACGAGCAGCGCAGACCGACAGGCGATGCTCGAAACGACTCCGCACATCCTCAACACGACCCCTGAGACGCTGGCCATACTGCTGAACTCGCCGAAGTTCCAGAAAAAACTCGAGACGGTCGAGTACGTCGTCGTCGACGAGATACACAGCCTGGCCGAAAACAAGCGGGGCACCCACCTGTCGGTATCGCTGGAGCGACTGGAACAGATGGCCGACGGCTCGCCCACTCGAATCGGTTGCTCGGCGACGGTCGAGCCCCTAGAGACGGTGGCGGAGTTCCTTGTGGGACGGGCGGAGCCAGGGGGCGAGCCCCGGCCGTACGAAATCGTCGACACCAGGTTCGTCCGTGACCTCGATGTCGAACTCGCCTGTCCGACCGACGACCTCATCGATACGCCGAGTGGCGTCGTCACGGACCGGTTCTACCGCCAGCTCCACCGGCATATCCAGGAGCATACGAACACGCTCATCTTCACGAACACGCGTTCTGGCGCCGAACGAGTGCTCCAGAACCTCCGGGAGCGCTACGAGGAGTACGACGAGACAAACTCTGGCTGTCACCACGGGTCGCTCTCGAAAGCCAAGCGCCACGAGATAGAGGCCGCGCTGAAAGCCGGCGACCTCGACGTGGTGACTACCTCGACGAGTCTGGAACTGGGTATCGACATGCCGTATATCGATCTTGTCGTCCAAGTGGGCTCACCGAAGTCGGTGGCCGCCCTGCTCCAGCGTGTCGGCCGGGCTGGCCACCAGCTCGGCGAAACCGTCGAAGGTCGTGTCATCGCGCTTGACCGGGACGAACTCATCGAGTGTGCAGTCATGCTCGGGAGGGCGGCCGACGGCTTCGTCGACCGCGTGTTCATCCCAGAGAACGCCCAGGACGTAGCGACACAGCACGTCTACGGAATGGCGATCAACCAGGTGCGCCCGGAGGCCGACGTCCGAGCGATCCTCGAACGGGCGTATCCCTACCGCGACTACACTGACGCGGACTGGGAGCAGCTCTGTCGGTATCTCACCGCCGATTACCCCGGGATGGAGGAGAAGAACGTCTACGCCAAGATATGGCGCGACGAAAACGACCCGCCAGATGGCGAGTACCACTACGACGAGTACGCGGTCGGGGAGCAACTCATCGGTAAGCGTGGACGGCTGGCCCGCGTCATCTACATGACCAACATCGGGACGATACCGGACTCGTTTAGCTGTGATGTGATCACGCGGAGTGGCGACGAGTGGGTCGGGCAGCTCGACGAGTCGTATCTCGATACGCTTGAGAAAGGGGACGTGTTCGTGTTGGGCGGCTCGAACTTCGAGTACTGCTACCGACGCGGGTCGAAGGTGTACGTCGACCCCACGGCGGCGCGGCCCACCGTCCCGTCGTGGTACTCAGAACGGCTCCCGCTCTCGTATGACCTCGGCCGTGAACTGCTCCAGTTCCAACGCGAGCTACTTGACAAGCTCGACGCCGGCGGCCTCTCCGAGGTCCGTAACTGGCTCCGGAGCTACCCGCTGGACGAGAACTCCGTCCGTGCAATCGCACGGATGTTCCGGGATCAGGTCGCCTATGCAGGCAGTGAATCCGTCGCCACGGACGAGCGCCTGGTCGTCGAAGAGGCGATGGACCACGACGAATACGAGCGCCACTACCACGTCCATTCTAACTACGGTCGCCGGTTCAACGACGGGTTTTCGCGGCTGCTGGCTTACCGCGTCGCACAGGCCGCCAACGCCAACGTCCAGGTCGCCGTCGCCGACAACGGCTTCACGCTCTCGATGCCGTTGAACCGGAAAGTCGATATGGAGAGGCTCCTCCGCGAAATCGACCCCGGGGACGTTCGCGACGACCTCCGGGCCGCCTTGTCCGGGACAGACCTGCTACAGCGGTACTTCCGTATCAACGCCACCCGCTCTCTGATGATACTCAAGCGCTACAAGGGGTACGAGAAATCAGCCAGCGAGCAACAGGTCTCAGCGGAGATGTTGCTTGGGTTTGCCGAGGAGTTAGGCGAGTTCGCCGTCGTCGAGGAGACCTACCGCGAAATCCTTCAGGACAAGCTCAACGTCGCCGCTATCGAGGACGTGCTGAGCGATATCGGACGCGGCGCCATTGAACTGCGTACGATTCAAGTGGATTCCCCGTCCCCACGGGCCTTTGGCCTGGCAACGCTACTTGCGAGCGATGTGGTGCTCGCCGAAGACGAATCTGCAGTGCTTGCGGAGTTTCACCGTCGGGTGATGGACGAGATCGAGGGCGACGACGCGGTCGCGGTGGACTGATCGCCGTATCACGGCCGTCCGGGAGCACAGGAGAGTGCGACCGCCACCCGGATCAGTTCGTCGAGTCGCCGTCACTCATCGTTTCAGTGCCCATCGAGTCACCGTCGTTCATGGACTCATGTGGTGTCAGCGTCATCTGGATCACGTCGCTTGCGGCAGGGTAGCTGTACCCGTCGTCAACGTCACCGAGGCGCCGGACGACGCCGCCCTCGTCGTCGCCCTGATCCGGTGTAGCTTGCGCGCACTCCCGGTCCGCACCGTTAATGCGACTCTCGACCCACTAGCCAGTATGGAGTCGTTGCACCCGCGAGTCAGGCTGCTATGGGTCGGCCGCACCGCCCTCGGGAGCCTGGTCCTCGTCGGCTTGGTCGTCGCCGTTGACCGGCTGTTCGTCTCGTTACCCCTCAAAATAGCCGTCGCCGGCTGGGTCGCCCTCGTCGTGTTGGGCGCCGTCCACGCCGTCGCGGCCCACCGCATCTGGCGGTTCGAGCTTCAGGACGACGCGCTCTTTCTCGTCCGCGGTGTGGTGACGCGAACAGACACGTCGATACCATATGTGAGAGTCCAACACGTCGACACAACCCGTGGTCCGGTAGCGCGTAC
>JAQCNK010000099.1 GCA_028275075.1 Haloarcula sp.
CAAATCCCACCACAACGTCGGCGGGCTGCCCGAGGTCGTCGACTTCGAGGGGATCGTCGAACCCGTCCGCGACCTCTACAAGGACGAGGTTCGGGCGGTCGCCCGCGAACTCGACCTCGAAGCGATTATTTCCGAGCGCATGCCGTTCCCCGGCCCCGGCCTTGCGGTGCGGATCATCGGCGAGGTGACACCAGAGAAGGTCGAGGTCGCCCGTGAATCCTGCCATGTCGTCGAAGAGGAGCTTGCGGAGTACGAGCCGTGGCAGGCCTTCGCCGCCGTGATCGGGAAAGCGACGGGCGTCAAGGGCGACAACCGTGTCCACGGCTGGGTCGTGGCCGTCCGGTCGGTCGAGAGCCGCGACGGGATGACTGCCCGCGCTCAAGAGATCGACTGGGAAACACTCCAGCGCATCCAGAGCCGCATCACCGGCGAGAACGAGAATGTCGCCCGCGTCGTCTACGACGTGACCCACAAACCGCCGGCGACCATCGAGTACGAATGAGCGAGACCGCAATCGTCGCCGGCCCCGATCCCGATGGGCTGGGCGACGCCCTGGCCGACGAGGGGTTCAGCATCACCCGGATCGACGGTGTAGTGTCGTCGTCGCTGGAGACCGCCGGCATTGACGACGCCGCGATGGTGGTGTTGACCAACGTGGGCGAAGCCAGCGGGATTCCCGTTGCCAAGGAACTGAACCCCGAGGTTCGCGTGGTCGTCTACAGCGAGCAGTCGCTGCCGGAGGTCGCAACACGGCAGACTGACTTGGCTGTCGATCCCGCGTTATTGGACGTGAGCGTTGTCGCCGAGGAGTTGGCCGCGGACTAGCTTTCGTCGTCGGGCACTCCACGAACCAACGCAAAAACGAGACTGTCGTAATCAAACGATTCGGCGTACCCGAAAGTCGCCGCTCCAGCATCTCGGAACGCTGATTCGTCCCACTCATCGCCGCGAGCCACCGTCTCCAGTTCGGTTTGACTCATGAGAGAACACCTGTTTATCTGAACATCGTCTATCAAAATAATGCTTCTTGGGCAGGTCAAACTGTGTCGTCGAGGAGTTGGCTGGCAGCGGTCAGTAACTCATATAAACTTCTTTTGACGGTTGCCCAAGATTGCAATCCGGCGAAAACGGGCGCAACTGTGCCTAAAACGCGGTAATTCGATGCTACTGCTATCCGGGTTGAAGTAGGTACCGCCAGTAGACCGAATCGTAATGAACCGAACCACGATCATGGCTGTAGTGATGGCCGTCTGCCTGCTGGCCGTCCCGATCGCCTCGGGCGCGGTCGCAGCCCAGACTGCCGACGAGCCGACCAATGAGACGGACACTAACGAGACGACAGACAGCGACGACACGTCCGATGACGACGCGTCAGATGCTGACGGGTCAGAGGACACTGACGACGAAAACGACACCGACGATGTCGATGACAACGAGACCGATATCGCGTTCGCATACGACGCAACGCTCGACAACGGCACGGTTACCGTCACGGTGACAAAAAACAACTCGCCCGTTGAGAACGCGACTGTCGTGGTCAACGAGACCACGGTGGGTGCGACCGACCGAAACGGCACCCTCGGCTTCGAGCTCGACAATCGCTCGGCGGTCGAGCTCGCGGTAACGGTCGACGACGTCACCCAAATGACGGTCTACGCGGGCGAAGATGGCTCGCTTGTGACCCAAGACGATGACGAGGGCCCGCCGACGGAACTGCCGGAGCCGGTGCCTGATCAGGTCTCAACGATTCACGAGCTGATCACTGCCTTCCAGAACGGCGAGTACGACAAACTCGGCCCGATCGTCTCCT
>JAQCNK010000307.1 GCA_028275075.1 Haloarcula sp.
GCTTGAACCCGGTTGGTCTTTGTATCGCTCCTTAGCTTCTTGTAGTCTACCTTTGAGAGACATTACTCCGTCTGGTGCAACCCTCTGATCAGCGTACGCCCCAATCTTTGCTTCCCAGTCAGGCAATTTTACAGTCTCATCGTTTTTCATAAACACTTTCTGAGCCATTAATTCAATCTCATCATCCGTTAAGCCAACATCACGAGCAATCGCTTCAGATATTGCGTGATCATCATCTCCATGTTCAGAAACGTATTTATTCTGCAACTCTTCAAGTCTGCCTTCATCAACGTTTTCAGGGAGATCATCTTTTGCGTCTTCTATTCCCATTTTAATGATATTTCCGGTGTCATGAAGCAGGAGGACCCGGAGTAGTTTTTCTTCATCAATTTCTGGGCCGGTCCAATGGTCGCAGATAACTTTTCCAATTGCGGCTACTCGTAGCATATGCTTTCTCAAGCCTTCGGGCACAGCATATTCGTCGTAGATTTGTGTAGCGGTTGCCATCTTGGCAGAGGGTATTGGAGCCACCTAAAAAAAATCTCGGGCGTAGGAAGGGGATGCGTAGTTGGGAAGACTCGATACAAAATCTCTCGCATCAACTGTCTACTGGATTTTTAATACATATATGCGATACCGAGCCAGACCGGCCCGATGAGGCGGACGACAACGCCGATCGACCGGCAATTAGCAGTGTGGGTCAGACGATGACCCGCTCCGAACAGTACTAGGTGACGCTGTCGGTCCCGTGGCTCGTTCGAGGAGCCCACGCGGGACAGGACGCGATCAACATCGCTGTCAGTGAGGTCGGAACACGGGTGAGCGAAGCGGATACCATACACGTTGATCACTGCGATATCAGCATCCAGTCGCTCTCCTGTACGACCTGTGGGACGCCAATGGAGGCGGTGCTCGTCGTGGCCGAGACAGCACTCGTTGGGCTCACGCTCGAGTGTACCGTCACAGCACGATCAACCGAGGACGCCGAACAGACCAGCCGGCGTGAACTCGGGACGGCGTTCGACGGCACACCGCTCGTCCCGATCGGGACTGACAGAGCGGACCCCCACCCAGAAGAGATGTGAATTCGACGACTGAGGTGGAGAGACGAGAACCGCTCAAGCGGCGTCGTCCGGGACGACAGCCGAAACCGCCGCTTCGATTGCGCTCAAGTCCTCGCCGTAGGCTTCCGTTGCCTCCTCGCCGAACGGGGCGTCGCCGCTCTCGAATGCCTCGAGCCGCGCGCGGGTCTGGCTGGCCGTCTCGGCGACCCACGCGTCTCGGGTCGCCTCGTCGATCTCGGTGATCGACTCCGGTTCGATAGCCACGTTCGTCCGGTCGCCCCGCTCGTAAGTCCGCAGCTTCCCGACGACCGCGACGTACGCCGGCGGCTCCGCTGCTCGCAGCACCCCCATCGCCTCGGGCTGGTACTGGCCAGCGTACACGTACACGGGGGAGTCGGCAGCGAACACCTTGCCCTGCCAGTACTCGGCGTCAGAACCGACATCGGCAGTCTCTGCAAGGGTTCCGACGACGAACACGCGGTTGACGCCCACGCCGGTCGGGGTCAGGCCGTAGACGGGCGCCCGCTCCTCGTCGGACTCCTGAAACGTCTCCGTCGTCCCGTTGAGTTCTTCGGCGAACAGCCGCCGAGCCGGCTGGCGGGCCGTGAGTGCCGGTTCGACCGCGTCGTCGTCGAATCCGTCCGGCGCGTCGGTCGTCTCTTCGGCGTCGTTTACGAGGAAGTACGTGCCCACGACGCTCCCAGTCAGCCGGTACCGCCGGCCGAGCATCTGCGCGCTGATCTCCTCGGCGACCACGTCCGTCGAGAGCGCGTCCATCGCCATGTCGGTCGCGTCGCTCAGCGAGATGCCGGTCACCGCCTCGGTTGCAGCGGCGTCGAACAGGGCGCTCAACGAGCGCTCACCGTCGTCGAGGATTTCTTTGATGCGGAGGTCGAATTCACCGTCACCCCGGCCGTGCTCCGCACACCGGCCGTTGCGGAGGACGCGCGTGCAGTCGTCGGCCCCACATCGCTTGATCAGCCCCGAACCCTCCTGGATGTCGACGATGCTTCCGACGACCGCAACGCTCCCGTCGCTCGCCGCAACGACATCGTCGGAGGGACTGATCGCCGTCGCGGAGTTACAGCTCACCGAGAATCGGCCCTGGTACTCGTCGGTGACGACACTCTCGAAGCGGTAGGCTTCTCCCTCCTCCAGTTCAGGGAGGTCGGCACTCGTCCACTTGACGAACTTGAGGCGGCCGGATTCGTCGCCGAGCAGCCCGACCTGGGCGATCTTCTCACTCCGGGGCTCCCAGAGTTCGACGACCTCGGCGACGACGTCAATCCACTGGTCGGCCTCGTCGACGTCGGCGAGCATCGTTCGGGAGAACCCGCGAGAGCGCCCACCGTAGCCGGCCAGCCGGGCGATGTCATCCGAGAGATCGGATCGCTCGAGGTCGGCGTCGGTACATGCCTTGCGGACGAGCGTCCGGACGGCCTCGTCGATCGGAACGCGGTACGCACACAGGCGCTCCAACTGGGCGGCCACGTCCTCGGTATCGAGGGCGAACGCGGGTTCGGCTCGGCTCTCGTCGAAAGCGACGAACGCGTCGGTGATGGTCTGGACACGGTCCTGTAGGTCGGGAGTAGTTGCACTGGACATTGCGGAACTCCGAGGATTCACGAGCGCGGCTCACTGCCGAAGCAGGTCGTCGTCAGGACGACCGACTCGTCGCCCGCTCTCGCGATCTCCTCACCCCCTTCGGGAGGATAAATACAGACGGAAGGGCTGGAACGGCCACGGCTGCGGTCTCGGTACAACCGAGGACATCAGGAAAACCACCGACGGAGCCGACGAGACAGCCCGGTAGATGACTCCGTCTCCGGTTCGGAGGAGTCCGCATCGACCTCACGGGTGTCCTCGTCGTTGTCGGGGGGAGTCGGCTCGTGGTCGTCGTCCCCCTGACCGTCCGAGGATATGGTAGAGGTTCCCTCAACGTCATGTCCAACGGGGTGCTCGTCCCAGAATGAGGAATCGTCCTGCCACCCGTTTCCTTCGGCAGTATAGGCTATTCCGTCATCCCTCGAGCGAACACTATCGTCGGACTCGTCGATTCCGAGGACGGCGCGATACTGTCGAAGCCGGGCTTCGAGTTCCGCGATACGCTCGCGTTTGGCGTCGAGTTCACGCTGTTGGCGCTGTACCTGTGCGGCCAGCCGGCGGGCGTCCTCGACCGCCCCGGCGTCGATCGGTGGCGTCTCGCTGGACTGATCCGCCCCAGAGGAAGGAGAGGTGCTGGACTCGTCCGGTGACCGATGTCTGTCGTCGGATCCGGATGAGGTGGACGGTGCCGGTGGCGTGTAGTAGTCGTCGACGGTCAGGAGTGTCCGGGCGAGACAGACCGCGCCGTAGGTCGCCCCATTAGCGAAGTGAACCTTGTCCCACTTCCCCCGCATAAGCCCCGAGTCGCGGAACAGACGATCCATCCGGTCGGGATCGCCGCCGGTCCAGAACGCCAGGTAGAAGCACAGGCCCATATCGGCCTCCGACTGCGAGGGATACCGGCTATCCCGGCCGCTCCAGAGCTCTGAGCGGCCGTCGTAGAGCGCCTCGATGACATCACCACTCTTCGAGTCCATCGCGCGCTCCAGTACCGTCTCGTCGTCGAGATCGACGCCTGGGCCCGCGATGTCGTCCATCGAGGTCGGCAGCGGTGAGGGAAGCGCCGATGGACTCAGTCCGTGCAGAGCGGCCTCGAGACCCGGGTCCTCGATATCAGGGTAGTCCAATCCGTAGCGGGCGTACAGTCCCGAGTCCGTTCCGAGTGCCGTAGCTGTCTCCGGGGCCGCTGGCTTGTCGGTTGCCTCCCGGGCTGCCGACTCGCCGGCCTGGTCTCTGCGCTCGTCCGCTGACGAGTCGGAACGACCAGCACCCTCGGCAGCCGCCTCGAGATCGACCGGCGCCGTCTCGACGCCGGGGGGTGACTGGACGTACTCGTAGTGGACACCGAGCAGCGCATCCTGGCGTCGCTCGAGGGACGTGGGTGTCCTCTCGATGTGGTCGGTCGTGACGGTAAAAAAGCGAGCCTCGTCGTACATCTCGATGTCGCCACGTCGGTTCCGCCTCAGAGAATGCGTTCGATGATGACTCTACTGTCGGGTTTCAGTAAGTGTCGGTAGCCGGGGCTCTGAAGCGGTGTGTCTTCGAAGTTACCCCACGGAGTATAATCATCTGAACAACGTGGGGTAACTCTCCGTGGCATCAACGTCGAATCGATGAATCACTCACCGTTCGGGACGCGGGGCCGACTCGTAGCGCTCGATCTCGGCGGTCTTCTCGACCCGATCGTAGATCTTCCGGAGGGTCTCCTTTGCGCGCAGTAGCTTGTGCTCCTCGAGGAATCGACGCCCCTCCTCGCTGATCCCGTAGAACGTGTACGGCAGATCGTTCTGCCGGCGGTCCTCAGGGAGTTCGACTTTCTCGACGATGCCCGCCTCGACGAGGCGCTGCAGATGCTGGCGGATCGTCGTTTGACTCCGGCTCGGATTGACATA
>JAQCNK010000116.1 GCA_028275075.1 Haloarcula sp.
TCGCGTCGTCACTGGAGGAAGCAGCCGAGGAGAGGGACGACCTTGGTTTGTTTACTGTTGATGATGTCGTTGAGACACTGTCCGAATAGACGTTCCCAGCCGTAAGAACCCCCTCGAAGGCGTCGTTGAACCGGTCGATGGTCTGTGCCAGCTCGTCCCCGACGATCACGACCAGCGCGTCGGCCCCGGCCTCCACCGCCGTCTCAAAGATGTGCACGAGTCTCAAAGACGTGCGCGAGGAGGGGTCATCCTGTCACGTGTTACACGAGGACCTCCGTTGGTTCAACCGATTCCAGCAGGAGGTCGCACAGTGGCTTCGGGATCAACGGTCGTGAAACGTGGTCTGTTCTCGCTCGACCAGATCAGATGTATTCTTACTCGTACTCGACGTCGAGCGCGAGATCCTCCTCGGTGTAGTGTCGCTCCACCTCGCGTTCTCCGAGGAGCCGATGGAACGCCGCCTTCGAGAGCCCGGCTAGCTCTCGTGTTTTTCCGAATGACAAATACTCTTGTCGGTACAGCGACACCGCGAGTTCCTGCCGGACGATGGGTTCGCGATCCTCCGGTGGTGCCGCAATCGCGTCCAACACGTCCGACGGGAGATCGATGCTGCTCATGCCGTTGGATCCGACGTCGTGCTACTTAGTAACGCGGTTCGTCCACTCGTTTCGATCACTACGTTTGTTGCTTTGACGCCGTCTCGAAGGCGTGCGCGAGGAGGGGTCGCCCAGCCACGTCGACGAGCCCCTTCGGTCGGTCCGCCGTCAGCTCGTCGAGTCGACTGCCGCGCCCGGCAGCGGGGATGATCGCGTCCGTGTCGCAAAGATCGGTCACTCGACACCTGAAGCCGTCGGTCACTCCCTTGCGTCCGCGACGGACCTCTCTCAGCTCACCACGCAGGCGCGAGCGCTGTTCGATCGAAACGACCTGTTCCCGGCGGACGCCTGGCAGGGGCAGTACGCTCACGTCGAGAAGACCGGTGAGATCGCTGAGCTCGAAGAGATGCCGCGGCCCGAGTGACAAGCTCTCGGTTCCCGTCTATACACTAATTCCGCCGCTGACCCCAATCCGCAGACCCGACCTCTCTCCAACTCGGGCCGCCTACGACGACCGCACCAACGGCTCGTCCCACTCGCGGTTCGCCTGATACCACTCGATGAACTCGCCGACCCCCTCCGCGATCGTCCGCGAGGGCTCGTATCCGATCAGCTCACCGGCCTTCTCGACGGACGCGTGCGTGTGCTCGGCGTCGGCCTCCCGTGCGGATTCGTACTCGATTTCCAATTCGGGCGCTAACTGATCCCGCACCGTCTCGGCCAGCTCCTGAATCGAGATGGTGTCTGAACTCCCGATGTTCAACACGTCGCCATCGGCGGCATCGGACTCCAGCAGCGTCCGGTTCGCGTCCACCACGTCGGCCACGTACGTGAAGTCGCGCGTCTGCTGGCCATCCCCGTAGATCACCGGCGGCTCGCCGTTTAGACACCGCGAGACGAAGTTCGAGATCGCCATGTTCGGGCGCATCCGCGGGCCGTACACGGTGAAGTAGCGCAGACACACGGTCGGCAACTCGTGGAGCTCTGTGTACACCCGCGCTATGTGCTCTTGGGTCAATTTCGTCACGCCGTAGGGACTCACGGGTTCGGTGGGGTGGTCCTCTTCGTAGGGGAGCGACTGCGGCTTCCCGTACACCGACGACGAGCTCGCGACGATCACGCGGTCCACGTCAGCCTCCTTGGACGTCTCCAAGAGATTCACCGTCCCGTCGACGTTGATGTCGGTCACCTTCCGGGGGTCGTCGACGCTCTCGCGCACGCCCGCTTGTGCGGCCTGATGGACGACAACGCGGCGTCAGCGACGAGTGCTTCGACCGTCTCTGGGTCCCGCACGTCGCCCTCGACGAACTCGTACTCAACATCTCGGCCCTCGGCCACCTCGCGATGGACATCGAGCGTGTGGCGTTTGATCCCCTCGGCGTAGAAGGGTTCGAGGTTGTCAAGGACCGTCACGTCATGGCCGTCAGCGAGGAACGACTCAGCAAGGTGGCCGCCGATGAATCCGGCCCCGCCTGTCACGAAAACTCGCATACGCACT
>JAQCNK010000126.1 GCA_028275075.1 Haloarcula sp.
CCTCAATGCAACGGTGAGAAATACATGAGCAAACTCGACAGACGCGACGTACTGAAGGCGCTCGGTGCGGCTGGCATCACAGTCGGCGGCGGCGCGGCGCTTCTAGAATGGACCGACGAGGAGGGCGCATCACGCCTCTCCGAGCACGAACGCCAGACGCTGCATGCGGTCGCAAAGACCGTCTATCCCAGCGACGTCAGCGGCGTCGAATCGTTCGTCGACGGCTACATGTCCCGGCGGTTGCGGGCAGACACCGGTCGTGCCGACGCTGTTAGCGACGCGATATCTGCCCTCGACAGCTACGCACGGGATTGGGAGGACGACGATTTCCGGACGCTGGCGCCGGCGAAACGAGACGAGACACTACATGCCATGGGAGTGGATCAAGCCGAACCGAGTCCCGACGGCGCCCCGCGGGAGCGCGTTCGGTATTACTTGGTCAACGAACTGGTGTACGGACTGTATAGCTCGCCGACTGGCGGTGAACTCGTCGGTATCGAGAACCCGCAGGGACACCCCGGCGGAATCGAGAGCTACCAGCAACCGCCCGACGGGTGATGTAGAGACGGCGCTACCGAAGCCGCTCTTCGAACGCGACTTTCAGGATGGACTTGGCGATAGCGGCACCGCCCTCGAAGGGGTCGAGCTTCGTCTCGCCCTTGCGTTCGTCGTACTCGATTGGGCGTTCGCGAACCTCATAGCCACGCATCAACGGGCGCATTAGTAGCTCCGCTGATAAGCCGGTGTTCTCCGTCCACCGAATCTTCTGGAGGAGGTCTCGCCGATAGGCACGCATCCCGGTCGTCGTATCGTGAACGCGCTCGCCCATTGCGACGGAGGCCAACAGGGCAAAGAGTTCGTTGCCGAGCCTGTTCAGCCCCGGCATCTCGTCGGCGCCGTAGTAGAGCCGGTCACCACTGACCACGTCGGCGCCGTCATTGATTGCTTCGAGGAAGTCGGGCAACCGTTCCATCGGGTAGGTATCGTCGCAGTCGGTAGTGACCACGACCGGCCGCTCTGGCGCGAGGACGGCTTCCCGGACGGCGACGCCGTACCCCTGTGGCTCCTGCTCGATGACCGTCGCGCCGTGTTCGCGAGCGATTTCGGGCGTTCGGTCGCTGGAGCCGTCGACACAGACGACCTCGGCCCGGCCGTCGGTGACAGTCTCGATGTCTTCGAGAACTGTTCCGATGGCCTCGGCCTCGTTGTACGTTCCCATCACCACTGCGAGGTCGTCGAAGGAGTACGATGACCCAGTCTCACGGGACTGCTGTGAACTCATTATGCTATCTCTCTCGCAGGGCCTTTTGTAGTTTTAGGTTCGCCAAAAGTAATGTCGGATATGAGCCACGTTTTCACACAGTGGGTGGCTCGCCACGTGCGACATGTATCTCGTAGGCTTCGATGTCCTCGTAGGCTGCTACCTGCCCGCCCACATCGACCGGGCCATCATCGGTCATGATGACCAGCGTCGCTACCTCGCGGTTCGATCCGAAAGAGGCCTGCTCGACGGATCCCTCAACGACCCAGCT
>JAQCNK010000143.1 GCA_028275075.1 Haloarcula sp.
TTCTCCGTACGTCTGGTCCTATCGTGCAGTCCGCCGACCGAGCACGAACACGAAAAGGGCAATCAGAACGGCAGCGAACGCCGCCTGACTTGTGACGAGTTGCCGGGCCAACTCGGAGGCCGGTTCCGGCTGGAAATCTCCAATTCCGATTGTTATGAACGTGAGCGTGCTGAAGTAGAGTGTCTCAGCGGGGGTCCGCATAAAGCCCCCTGCCCCGTCCCGAATGAGATCGGATTGGGCATAGACCGCCGAATACGCCGTGATGACAAGCAGCCACCAGAGAAGGACCCGCCTGAGGCTCTCACCGTAGTTAAATACAATACCGGAAATCACGGCACGAGCGTGATGAGAGCGTTCCTTCCGTGTTCGATGCAGTTTCTTCTCCATCTCCTTTCGACGGACAACCATCGAACGCTCCAGTGACGGCCGGGAGTTGTTACCCGCAAGCTTCTCGAGTTTGATGTACGTATCGGCGGCCTTGGTCAGCAACTCTTCGCGATCCGTATCCTCATTGGTACTACCTTCCCGCAGTTCGAGGTCGTACTCACACCGGGGCCCCGGCTGGAGACCCCCTCGCTGCCACCAACTTGCATACTCGGATCTGTTTGTGTGCAAGTCAGTCCGGTCATCAATTTCGACATCTGTGATCCTCGCGCCGTACGGTCTGATACCTGTCAAATCTGTGTTAGAAAGGTTTGTTCCGAGCAATGTTGCCCGTTCCAAGTTCACGTCGGTCAGGTTGGCACCTTCCAAGTTTGCGTCAGTCAAGTCGGCGTCGAACAGGTCCGCATCGGGCAGGTCGGCCACAGACAGGTCCGCGTTAGTCAAGTCGGAGTTGGACAGGTATGCGTTGGTTAGGTCGGCGCGGGTCAGATCCGCACCGCGCAGGTCGGAGTTGACCAAGTACGCGTCGGTCAGGTCAGCTTTGTACAGATACGCATCGCTCAGATCGGCGTTGACCAAGTACGCATCGCTCAGATCAGCGGTGAGCATATACGCGCTGCTCAGGTCAGCATTGGTCAGATCCACGTCGCTCAGGTCAGCCTCTCGCAGAGCGACGCGGTTCAACGAGAGTCCATCTTCCAATTCGAGACCGGACAGGTTTGCCCCGTCAAGCAACTCGACTGCGGTGAAAACGGAATCGGGGCCCCCCACGTCGGTTTGGCGTCGGGTGTCCGCATCAACACGACCATCACGCAGCGTCTGGACAGTCTTTTCGTCAGTGTCGTCTGGGTCAGCGTGCCAGGCACAGCGGTCAGTATCTGAGAGCGTCTCACGGAAGCAACAACTCTGGTGACGAGGGTCACGGCGGCCCGGGTCATCCCCCGCTTCGTAATCCTCTGGCCACGTGTATCCGCAGCGATTTGTCGCCGAGTCGTCCATATGCCAGTCAATTCAGACCAACTATACAATTGTTGCCCTTTTTGTCACTCATACTGGTGGCTGTAAGTTCCTAAAGATATTGTTTACACACCGCCCGCACTATCCGCAGGACCCCTCTGGGTGCTGCCGGACTGTACGGGCGCGTTGCTGTCGTGGAGTCGAGTGTGGGTCGGTTTTCGCCAGTAGAATCGACAAACGACGAACTGCTGGTCGACAGCCATTTATACGTACGTGCGGATTTTGAGGCAATGACTGCTGTCGGTATCGACGCGATGGAGATCTGGACAGGCAAACTGAAACTGGACCTCGCGGAGACGTTCGCGCCAGCAAAGGGTGACGATCCCGGAAAGTACACGAAAGGGCTGGGGTTACACGCCTCATCGTTCCCGGATGTCCACGAAGACATCGTGACGATGGCAGCCAACGCAGCACACAGGCTGATGGAGCGCAAGGAACTCGAACCGGACGATATCGGCCGTATCGACGTGGCGACGGAGTCCTCGTTCGACAACTCCAAACCCGTCTCGACCTACGTCGCCGGCTGCTTAGAGAAAGTGTACGATGGCGACTTCCACCACGCCAACAAAGGTGAGCGGAAGTTCGCCTGTATCGCCGGTACACAGAGCCTGGACGACGCCTACAACTGGATTCGTGCCGGCCGCCACCGTGGTCGGGCCGCTATGGTTATCGCTACCGATACCGCGCTGTACGCACGGGATGAGCCAGGAGAGTCCACGCAGGGTGCTGGAGCCGTTGCGCTGCTGGTCAAGGAGAACCCCTCCCTCGTGGAACTGTCGCCCGAGCAGGGCTTTGGCAGCGCCGACGAGACTGACTTTCTGAAGCCCAATCAGCAGTTCCCGTCTGTCGATGGCGAGCGGTCGGTAAACGTCTATCTTGCACGTATGCGCGAGGCGCTCGACGACTTCGCCTCGGTCGACGGGGATATCCATCCCGAGGACTATCCGCTCATCCCGTTCCACACTCCCTTCCCGGGAATGGTCCGGAAGGCCGCCGCACTGGGGTACCGACATATCATCCGCGACACCGAGGTCGAAGACGAACTCGCCGGGGAGATCGGCTACCAGCCAGTGCGGGAGGCGTTCGACAGCGACGACGAGTTTTACGAGGCTATCCGCGAATACACTGACGCACTGACCGAGACCGAACGCTACCGCGAGTGGTACGCCGAGACCATCGACCCGACACTGGCGATCTCTCGTCACGTCGGTAACTGGTACACCGGGTCGGTCCACATCGCCCGCGCGGCCGGCCTCAAACAGGCACAGGAGAACGGCCGCGACCTCGACGGCAAGGGGCTACTCGTCGCCTCCTATGGCTCCGGCGCACAGGCCGAGGTTCACGCCGAAACCCTCGTCGACGGCTGGGAGGACGAGATCGCCCAACTGAACATTGACGAACAGATCAGCGGCCGCTACGGGATGTCGTTCGAGGAGTACGAGCAGATTCACGACGTCCACAACCACGATCTGGAGGCGGACGCTAACGCCTTCACCGATCCCAGCGAGGAGTTCGTCTTCGACGGCTGGGGACGGATGGGTGAGCGGACGTACAACTACGTGGAGTAGCGAGACGGCGACCGAAGGGAACCCAAAGCAGTAGCGAGCGAGCAGAAACTACGGCAGTCCGCGAAGCCCCTCAAGCACCACGTCGAGGTCCGAGTCAGTCACGGCCAGCGAGACATCGTCGATTCGGGCCAGGTCCGCGGCGTGGTCCCAGATATCGTCGCCGTCGAGGCCGTGCAGGACGACGGCACTGGGCGTCGGCGAGAGCACACGCATCGCAACCAGTGGTGACTCGCCGCGCGTGACACCGGTAAAGACGAGCGCGCGGTTCGTCGACTGCCCGTAGAGCTGATGGAACTGGTCCGACGAGAGCCTGGTGATCGCGGCCAGAGAGTTGATGACCGTGTGACCGGCGACCGTGTCGGCCCCGCCGCGGTAGAGCTGCTCGGCGCCGATAGCGTCGTACACCCGTTCGACGTCGACGGTCGCTGGATACTCTCTGAGGTCGTGGACGACATCGCTGTCAAAGCCCGATGAGAGGACACGGGCGTACTGGCGAATGTGGTCGCCACCGCGGTCCGTGTCGATGTCAAGCAGCGCACCGATGAGCCGTCGGACGACACCGATTCCGGGGTTGTCGCGGCGGCCGCTCTCGTAGTCCGAGACCACCGACGGGGAGACATCCAGCCGCTCGGCCAGCGCCGTCTGAGCGACATCAAAATCCGTCCGCCACTTCCGGAGTGTCGCCCCCGGATCGTCGCTGAGTGCGACCTCGCCGGCTATCTTCTCCGCGAGTTCATTCCGGACACCCCGTGCCATTAGGTGACGGGACGGCAGTACCGGACAAAAGGGTACCGGAGAGCCGAAGCGTCACGCCCTGATCGGTTGGTCGATAATAGTGGTTCCAGTTGGAACGTGAACGAGACGGACGACCACGGTGTCGCCGGCGTCGAGGCGGCAGTCCCCCGTCGCGAGCCGGAACTGGGCGGTCTCGCCTGCCGACCACTCGCCGTCGTCGTCCACGTCACCGGTGCCGATCGGCCCCTCAACCGAGTTGGCCGAGTTGTCGAAGACGTCGTCGCCGCGCACGTACCGGCTCGTAGGTCGCGGGTCGTCGCCGTCGACGGGGAGGTTCACCAGCCGACCGGTCTTGCCGCAGGCGTCGCTCGCGTCGACGGCGAGTTCGAGATCAGCGACGGTGAGCGTGTCTCCTCCCTCGTGGGTAATTCGGATTACCTGTCCGGTGTAGCGTCCGCCGCCGTCGGCGTAGCGCTCGTAGCTTCCGCCGGAGGCCACAACGGTTGGGGAACTGCCGGTTAACTGATCGGTGAACCCCAGTGCCGTAGCCGAGACGGTCGCCGCGAGCAGGAGGGTGAGGCCGACCAGCAGGACGACGCCGACGACAGGCGACACCGCACGTTCCGCTGTGGAGTTGGGAAGGCTGGATACCACGGGGGGTCTGGTCGCCCCTTCCTACAAGAACTGTCGGGCCATCGATGTTCCCCGCGCTCCGCAATCCCTAAACGACCCTCGCGCCAACCACGGAGCAATGGATTGGACCGAGAAGTACCGCCCGAGTACGCTCGCGGAGGTACGGGGAAACAACAAGGCCCGCGACAGCCTGAAAGAGTGGGCCGACACATGGGACGACCACCGGGAGGCCGTGATCCTCCACGGGACGCCGGGCGTCGGCAAGACCTCCGCGGCCCACGCGCTCGCCAACGACATGGACTGGCCGACTATCGAACTCAACGCCAGCGACACCCGGACGAAAGATGTCATCAATCAGGTGGCGGGCGAGGCCGCGAAATCGGGGACGCTCACCGCCGGTGAGGCGGGTCGTCGGCTAGTCATCATGGACGAGGCCGACAACATCCACGGGAACTCGGACCGGGGCGGCGCGCGTGCCATCGGGTCACTGGTCAAAGAGGCTGGCCAGCCGATGATCCTTATCGCCAACGAGTTCTACGAAATGTCCAACAGCCTCCGAAACAACTGTCAGGACATCGAGTTTTCAGCGGTCCAGAAGCGCTCTATCGTTCCCGTCTTGCGGGACATCTGCCGGAAGGAAAGCATCGAGTACACAGACGCCGCCATCGAGGACATCGCCGAGCAGAACAGCGGCGACCTGCGCGGGGCGATCAAGGATATGCAGGCCACTGCGGAGGGACGGGACCGAATCGAGGCCGACGACTACGTCTCCGGCGAACGGGACACCTCCTCGGGAATCTTCGAGTATCTGGACGTGGTGTTAAAAGAGGGTGACGCTGAAGAAGCACTGAAAAAGAGCTACGACGTCGACGAGACGCCAGACGACCTGATAAACTGGATCGAGGACAACATGCCCAAAGATTACCAGGGAGCGGAACTGGCGCGGGCCTACCGCTCGCTCTCCGACGCCGACCGCTGGCTCGGACGGGTGCGTGCGACACAGAACTACTCGTTCTGGCGCTACGCCGGCGACGCGATGACCGCCGGGGTTGCCGCTGCACGCGACGGTGAGAAAGGCGGATGGACGCGCTATGGCCCGCCGAGTTACTGGTCGAAACTGGGCCGGTCGAAGGGGACGCGTAATACGCGGGACCACATCGCCCAGCAGATAGCGACCATCGACGGCGTCTCCATGCGAACGGCCCGCCGAGAGATTATGCCGTTCCTCGCGACGATGACCCACCACTGCAAGAACCGCGAGCTAACGGTGTCGATGGCCGCGACTTACGAGTTAGAGACCGACCACGTCTCCTTTATCACCGGTTCGGGCGAGTCGACGAACAAGGTCCAGTCCATCGTCGAGGACGCCGAGCAACTCCGGGAAGACGCCGCCGTGGAACACTCGGGTGGTGCCTTCGAAGGCGCTGTCGCGAACGGAGCTGACGACGGGGACGAGAGTGACGACGAGTCAGCAGATACCGAGGACGACGGCGGGCAAGCGACACTCGGTGGGGATGCCTCCGAGGCGACCGACGACGAACCCGAGGAAACACCTGACAGCGACACTGCCGACGATGACGACCAGCAGTCAGGCCTCTCGGACTTCATGTGACGCGGCCGGAAAAACTCTCTCAGTCCGAACTCGGTGCCGCGTCGGAGTCGGTCCCCGAGTCGGCAGCGGTGTCGGCGCTAGCCGCCGTCGCGGGCGCGTCGAACGACCACGCGGTCGCCGCGACCATCGCGGTCAG
>JAQCNK010000145.1 GCA_028275075.1 Haloarcula sp.
ACCACCGGTTGCGCTCGTGTCGGTCCCCCGTGGTACCAGCGCACGTTCCTCGGGGTCGAATCGCCACCGGGTGCAGACAAACAGCCCACTCGCGAGCAACGCAATCGCGGAGACACCGTACAGATACCGGCGGTTAGTCGCGTCGATGACAGAGAGACTGTCCGCTTCGAGGCGACGGTCGGGCCGCGCCGTCCCCGCGACCGCCACCGTATCGCCGGCGTCCAGTGAGTCTGGGACTGGCGTCACCTCGACGGTCCAGTCACCGGCGGTGAACTGGCCCTCACCAACAGCAGTCACGGTGAGCCAAACGACCACTCGGTCATCAGGCGCCGATCGTCGTCAGCGACGCGATGGAGTCGGCGACCCGACGGTCCATCCCGGCACCGATGAAGGTGGGTATCGGCGTCGCCCGTACCGCGTAGCGCTTTTCGTCCTCGCCCCGCGTGAAGTCGACGGCGACGGCGCGGGCGTCCAGCCGGTCGAGCAGTTCCCGAACGGACGCCGCCAGCGAGACATCGACATCGGTCCGTCGGAGGATGGCGTTGTTGTCGTCCACTTCAGCCCGGAGTTCGACGGCTCGCATGTGGGTCTCCCGGCCGTCGTTGACCGCGTAGTATCGGTGGTCGACTGGCTCCGTACCGACTGATTCGACGTGAAACGGCGCGGGCCCGTCGATGGTGTGTGGTCCCTCCCAGACGTACCGGTGCCCGGGGTCGTACCCGTCGGCGGGGCCGTCAAACGTGACCTCAGGGACCCGGCAGCCGACGGCGTCAAGGGCCGAGAGAGTGACCAATCGGGCCGACAACGCCACTGTCGCGTCGAAGCCGTTCCACGTTGGGACGGTGGTCGAGTCCGCATACCGGAGTGCAGTGAGAGCAGTGGGGTGGACTGTGCCGCTGACGAGCGCTGACAGCCCTTCGATTTTGGCGGCTGTAACTGGATCTGTCGGCCGGTAGAACTCGACTTCGAAGCCGCGTGCCGTCAACCGCTCGGCGACGGGGCGAAACAGCGGGTGGTCTAAGTCGCAGATGAACCCGATACTATCCATATCCATCGCTCGAAGGGAGGCTGTAAAAAAGGTCACCACAAACCGAACGACTCAGGTGGGTTCGACCGGTAGTTCTATCATGGATGTGCCGGGACACGTCGGTGGGCACTGGGGCGCACTCCACGTCGATTTCACGCTCGTGCTCGCGGTCTCAGCGCTGACGACAGCGCTACTCTGTCTGGCGAGCGTGCTCTCCTACCGTCGCCGGGGGTCGCGAGCGTACCTGCTGGTCGCGCTGGCGCTCGCCGCCCTGGTCGCACAGCCGATACTGGGGGGGCTGGCGATGGTCGGCGCCCTCAGTCCGGCGACACACCACACGCTCGAACATGGCGCCGACGCCGTCATGGTCCTGCTGGTCCTTGGCGCAGTGTACGACGCCCGCACAGTGGATCGACAACAGGAGGTCGGGCGATGAGCGAGACGCGGACATGCATTCGCCGACACATCGAACGCGACCCGGGTATCCACTTCCGGGCGCTGACCCGCAGACTGGAGCTGGCGACGGGCCAGGTCCAGTACCATCTCGCTCGACTCGACGACGTCACCGAGGAGCGAGTCAGCGGCCGGACACACTACTACCCGCCCGGGTACGACGCGTGGGAACGGACGGTACTGGCGATGCTCCGACGGGAGACAGTCCGAGACGTGGTGGCGGTGCTGTACGACGGCGGCGAAGCGCGCCCCGACGCCGTCGCCGACAGGGTCGGCATCGCCCGGTCCACGTTAGAACACCATCTCGACGGGCTGGTGGCTGGCGATATCGTTGCAAAACACCGAGCGGGAAACCGGGTGACGCTCTCGCTGGTCCGCCCCGACGAGACGGTGGCGCTGCTCGGTGCCGTGGAACCCGGGCTGGCCGAGCGGCTGACCGATCGCTTCGAACGGCTGGTCGACAACTTGCTGGTCGAGCCGCGGCGGGACTGATACGGCCCCCGTTTCGAACCCGCCGCTGGAGCGTTCGTCTGGTGTACCAGAAACCAGTAAAGCGGTGAGCGCCTAGTAATTACAATGACTGAGCGCGGCATCTCCAGACGTGACTTCGCGAAAAGCGCTGTCGCAATCGGCGGAGCGTCGGCACTCGCAGCCTGTGTTGATCGGTTCGGGTCGACCGACGCCCCCGCAGGGACCGACCCAGCCACCCTGCCGGCCCGACAGCACGCCTGGGACACAGGATTGCCCACGGACGAGGCTGGAAACCCCCGACTGGAACACCACCACGTCCTGCTCCTGCTCAACTACGAGCATGACGGGGCTCCCACGGGTAGGGACCGACAGCAGGTCACCGACGCCCTCCACTCGCTGGAGCGGGCCTACGCTTGGCAGGCGGATGGCCTCCAGTTCACGCTGGGCTACAGCCCGGCGTACTTCGAGCGGTTCGACAGGGACCCCGCCGGTGTCGCCCTCCCCAAGCCGACGGCGCTAGCACCGTTCGAAGATCCCGAACCCGACACGCCCGACGCCATCCTTCACCTCGCGAGTGATCACGAACAGGTCGTGCTGGCCGCCGAGGAAGCCTTGAAAGGGAATCGCGAGTCGGTTAATGACCACGAGATGGCCGCGTCCTTCGACGGTGTCTTCAGCGAGCAGGACCGCCGAACCGGGTTCGTCGGAGCCGGTCTCCCGGCCGAGAACCAGGCTGTCGACGGGATTCCAGATTCCGAGCCAGTCCCCGAGGACGCGCCGCTGTTTATGGGGTTCAAATCCGGATTCAAGGAGAACCAGGCCAGCGAGAACAGCGTCACCGTTGCGTCGGGGCCGTTCTCCGGCGGGACGACGCAGCATCTCTCGTTCATCCGCCTGCAGCTCCAGCAGTGGTACGAGCAAGACTCCCGCGAACAGCGCGTCTCGAAGATGTTCTGTCCGGCCCACGCCGATGAAGAGAAAGTTGAGGGTGTCGGCGAGAACCTCGGCACCGACAGCGGTGCCGGGGAGTGTGCCGAAGATGTGGTCGACCGCAGCCGGCGAGAGGGAGTCGCCGGCCACGCCCAGAAGACCGCTCGCGCCCGCGACGAGTCAGAGAGCCCTATCATCCTCCGCCGGGACTTCGACTCGACGGACGGCGGACAGGCCGGACTGCACTTCCTCTCGTTGCAGCGCTCTATCGATGACTTCGTCGCGACCAAATCGATGATGAACGGCACCGACGTGGCCGACGAGTCGGCGGTCGGCCAGCGCGTCAACAACGGCATCCTCCAGTACATGCGCGTCGAGCGCCGTGGAAACTACCTGCTCCCACCCCGCGACTTGCGGGCGCTGCCGCCGGCGGACCCCGCCTGAGAGCCCGTCCGAACCGCAACTGTAGTGTTCGTCAATCGTACCAGAACGGTCTTTTGCCGACGACCGTTAGCTAGCAGCATGAACCGTCGTCGCTTTCTGTCGAGTATGGGTCTGGTAGGGGCATCGATACTCGCTGGCTGTGGCTCTCTTCAGGAGCAGTCAACCCAGTCACCACCGCTAGTTGCGAACCGTCCCGACGCTACGTATTATCCCACCCACAAGGAGGG
>JAQCNK010000149.1 GCA_028275075.1 Haloarcula sp.
ACGTTCCTGAGACGGCAGACAGAACAGGCAGTCAGGCCGATGGCACGGCCCGTGCGGTTCGAGTGGGACGACCACCAATGGTCGGAGTCACCACACTCTCCCGCGAGGGAAAGTCCCAAAGAACAGCGTACAGACCCGAGTACCGTCCACCGTGACGGGAATGTTGCTTCCGGGGAATCGGCATAGCCGAGACTCCCACGGAGGAAACCCCGGCGTTCACGCCGGGGAGGATGTCATATCATAGGACAGCGTCGTACACGTCGGCGAGACGGTCGACAGCATGATCGACGCTGACTGCGTCCCGACGGGACAGACAGTGGTCTCGGAGCCGCCCGGAGTCGTCGAGCACCCGCTCGATTGCGCGCTGGAACCCGTCCATGTCACCTTCTTCGTAGCTGTACCCCGTTTCGCCCTCGTCGATCGTGTCACGGAGTGCCCCCGCGTCGACACCGGCGACAGGCGTCCCACAACAGTTTGCCTCCAGTGCGACCAGCCCCTGGGTCTCGACCGGGCTGGGGAAAGCAAAGACATCTATCGCCGCGTAGAAGGCCGGGAGCTCCTCACGGTCCAGAAAGCCGAGAAAGCGGACATCAAGGTCGCTGGTCGCGGCCGCCGCTTCCAGTTCCTCGCGGGCCGGCCCGTCACCGCCGAAGACGACAGTGACGTCCAGACCGGCACAGGCTGTGAGGATATCTCCCAGACATTTCTCGTGGCCATGTCGGCCGGTGTATCCCACTAGCGGGCCGTCGGGCAGGTCGTGACGCTCTCGGAACTCACTCGTCTCGGTGGGGGCGAAAAAGTCCGTGTCGACACCGTTAGAGACGACCTCAACGGCGGTGTCGGCACCGACGGTCCGCCGGACGTAGTCGGCGGTACGCTCGGTCGGGGTGATGATGCGGTCGGCGCCATCGAGATACCACCGCTCGTACTGCTCGGCGCTGGATTTGACGGCTGACTCGACGACCCCCGTTGTCGAGACGTATTCGGCGTACTCGCCGGTCGGCGTGTGATACGAGGCCACGAGCGGGGCCTCGATCTTCCGGGCCAGTCGCTTGCCGGCCATCCCCAAACTGAAGGCGGTGTGGGCGTGGACCACGTCGGCGTCACGGACATCGCTTGGGATCTGTGGCATCCCGAGCCGGTAGCCTTCGTAGAACGGAAACGGGAGGCTCCGGACGGCATGCTCACCGGGCTCCGGGACGTGGTCGCTCTGCGGGTAGACCACGTCCATGCGGCCGCCGCGAGCCTGCCAGTGGTCGCGCCACGTCTGGACTGTGTAGGTGACGCCGTTGACAGTCGGCAGATAGGTGTCGGTAAACGCGGCGACCTTCGGCAGTGCCATGGCCACGGCATAGAGGGACCAGTGGCTAAACGCTTACCATTGGCAGCCAAACCTGTCGGCGACATGCGTCCACACGGGATCAGACCAGTCGCTCGTACACGTCGACGAGTCGGTCGCCGACCCGGTCGAGGCCGTGTTCGCGAGCCGTCGCTCTCGCGTTCTCGCCGAGGCGCTCTCGCAGGTCAGGATCGACGGCGAGGCGTGCAAGCGCCTCACGGAACTCCGCTTTGTCGCTGCAGATGAGGCAGTCGTGGCCGTCTTCGTAGTATTCCCGGAAGACCGGGATATCCGAGAGGACGACGGCCTTTCCGCAGGCCATCGCTTCCAGGACGACGATCCCCTGGTTCTCGACTTTCGAAGGGAAGAGAAAGACGTCACCGGCGCCGTAGGCGCCGCGGATATCATCCACCCAGCCGGTGAACGTGACGTTTGCGGGCGGATCCGAAGTCCACTTTCGCACCGCCTCGGAGCCGTGTGGTCCGTTGTCGTATGTGCCAAACCAGGCGAAGTCGTACTCGGTCTGCTGGGCGAGTTCACAGAACGTCGTCACCCCCTTGCGCTCGAAGACGCTCCCGACGGCGAAGACGACCATCCCGTCGAGGTCGTACCGCTGGCGGTACTCCTCGCGGAACCCCTCGAACCCTTCCAGGGGAGCTGTATCGATACCGTTCGTGACGGGCTCGATGGGCGCATCGATAGGATACGCTTCGAGGACGCCTTTCGTGTACTCGGATGGGCACAACACCAGGTCGGCCTGCGAGTAGAACCAGCGAAGATACTCGCCCAGGGCCGGCGCGACAAGATTCGACCCGCGGAAACTCCCGCGGAAGTCCTCGCGGGTGACGTGGGCGTGCAGGACGAGCGGGATATCGTGGCGCTTTGCATGGCGGGCCACGGCGACCGAGCCCGGGCCAATCATGTTGCAGTGGGCGACGTCGTAGGTCTCGAAGACCGGATCGTCGAAGGCCAGTTTCCCGCCGACGGCCCACGCCGGATGGCCGTCCACCCACGGCGTGGTTACCACGTCGACGCCGGCATCGGCGAGGGCCTGACGCTGGTGGTCGACCGAGGTCCCGATACCGGACCGGTCGAGTTGGTCTTCGAGTTCCAGATAGTTCAGGACGCGCACGGGTGGGTGGAACGCGGCCGCGAGCAAAACGATACCGACTCAGAGGGACTTGGAGCGATATGTCGGCCCACCGACCGTCCGGAAGGTGTTTGCCGCCCGCGGCCGGAGTGTCCGCCGATGACTGACGAGGAGACTATCGCTCGCGAACGCATCAAACGACTGCAGTCGATGGCCCGCGACGCCGTCCGTGAAGGCCGTGACCAGCGGGCCCGCGAGTACGTCCGGCGGGCCCGCCGAATTGCCGAGCGCCACCGACTGCGCCTCCCCCGGGACTTCTCCCACTCGATCTGTCGGTCCTGTGATTCGTTCCTCGTCCCCGGTAACAACGCCCGGATTCGAACCCAGTCCGGCCACGTCGTCGTGACGTGTGACTGTGGAGAACAAGCACGCTACCCCTATGCATAGGTCGTTACTGCGGGATTTAAATAATTCCATAGTCAGTATTCCACTATGCCATCAAAATCGAGAGACCAGCGAATACACGACCTCGACGCGACACTCCGGGTCGGAAAACACGGTGTGGAGTCCGTCGCAGACGAACTCGGTAACCAACTCGACGACAACCAGTTCGTGAAAGTGAAGTTCCTCCGCGCGGCCCGTGGCGGGACGACGACCGAGGCGCTCGCCGACGAACTCGGCGACCACGTCGGGGCCAACGTGGTGCAGGAACGCGGACACACGGCAGTCTTCGAGCGATAATATACCATCATCGACGGTTCCGGGCCGTCGGTCTGACAGAGAGAGCGTTGTGGTGACCGAAGCGTAGCTGGACGAGTGAGGTATGAAGAGTCGATGAATGGAACGGACATCGGGTTTGCCCGGCGTTCGGACGCGGGTAATCCCGTTTGCCTCCTCCACCCCGCGACCCCACGAGCGACGGGTGTTCGATGGGCCGCTGCTCA
>JAQCNK010000160.1 GCA_028275075.1 Haloarcula sp.
CGGGAGGACCCCCGAAGGTTCGACGGTTGCGCTCCTCACTAACTGAGAGAAATCGCGTACTGGATACAGAGGCTATGGTCAGCCGAGCGTTCCAGCGAGTGTGCGAGGGTGTCGATAGCAGTTCTATCGGATTCTATTGATATTCAACGCGACTTGCTGAATACAGAGCGTATATTCAGTATCTGTGGAGTGGGCGAGCCGATTCGGCCATCTGTCTGCTGGAGCCGCTTTAGAGTACATTATCTCGTATATACTCTACACCCAGAAACACGAGCGTCGCGATCAGGCCTGCTCGGACTCCGCCATCGACAGCCGTTTCGAGTGGCTCATTGAGTAGTACCCGCGAGGAGACCCCGACACCGAGTGCTGCACAGAGGCCGATCCCCGCTGCGCTCAACACGACGACGTATTCCCGTTTCATCCTCAGTCGTCGGTGGGAGTCTCGTCACGTGTCGGTGAATCACGCTCCTGACGGTAGACTGTCGCCACCCCGGCGGCGTACCCCAACGTGGTAAACCCGATTGCGAGGACAGTCAGTGCCGCCCAGGCACCATTCGAGAGACTGATCTCCGAGAGATTGAGTACAACGCCAAACAGCAGTGACCCCCCGATAACGGTCCCCCACGGGCCTGCGTCTCGGAACGGAGCCGGGTGCGATACCTCCAGATATAACAGTGACCCAGTCGCCGCTGCCCACACAATCCCCACGGCAGCTATCAGCACAATCGAATCGTCCAGTATCCCAGGAGCCCACCACATACCAGCCCCAAGAAAACTACCAACTGCAATTCCTCCCGCGCTACTGCGGAGAACAATGCTCTGTCCCATCTGTAGAGGGAATAAATCGTGCTACCTGACTGGAACTTTCGACCCACTGCAGGCTCAGCAAACGCCGTTGCATCTTTATATTTCATCCAGCACACCATCCACTCACCGATGTCAGTACTCGACTCCTTGCGGAGCGAGTTCGAGACTGGGGACACCGAGGAGCTGGCCGTGGTCGGCGGGTCACTGTCGACGGTTGGACTGTTGCTGGGGACGGACGGTGGTAGCCTCGCTGTGGGGCTGTTCCTGCAAGTGTTCGGTGTCGGAATCCTGGTGGGGGCTGTCGTCTGGGGAAGCGGTCAACGAATCCAGGAAACGTAGCTACCCGGAGAACGTATCGAACAAACGCTCCTGAAAGAGGCGGCGTCTCACGGCACCGCAAACTGGCTGCTCACCAACGCCATGTTTCTGCTCGGAGTTGTTGCTCTGCTCGTCGCGAGCATACAGACCGACAACCCGTGGGTCTGGGTCGGGCTCGTATTCTTCCTGTTTGCAGAAGCTCCTGTTTGCAGAAGCGATCGACCGCAGGCGCCTGTCCGACCCGGACGACCCGAGGCCATCGTGGTGGCCGTGGGCGTAGGTCAATGGCGCTTACCGAACTCGGTGAAAAAGTAACAGGTTCGTGATATCGACATCGATTAGCGTGCAAGATACAACACGGCTATGTTGCACGAAGCCTGTACCGAGGGCCGAAGATGCGTCAGACTGTATAATCAGGTCGTCGCGCTGGGAGCTCGTTGCCCTCGAGGGTCTCACGACTGGGAGCGAGTGACTGCCGACCCGCGTTCGACCACGGTTCCGGACGCACCGACCGCCAGCGCTCGCTTATTACCGACCGCGACCGCAGCCAGCGAACTCGCGGGAGTCACTGTTCGCGCCCACCCGTCAGCGTCGCGCTCGAAGACCGCCCCGTCGGTGGCCGCCGCGAGCCAGCGGTCCCCCTCCGTCGCGACCCCGGTCAGCGGGCCATCACAGAGTCGGTCCGGCGTCCACGTCGTCCCATCGCGGCGATAGGAGACGCCTGCGTCGGTCGAGACGACGCCTGCCGTAGCCACGTCGCTGGGCGTTCCCTCGGCGTCATCGATCCCCACCATCACATAACGGCGACCACCGTCGGTCGTCTCGAAGACTGCTCCCGCGGTGTCACAGAGGTAGCCAGTTTCACCCGAGAAGGCCAGGCCCGCGACGCTCGCGCCACTGCCAGGGGTCACCGGGTCGTTCCACGCCAGTTCGCCAGCCCGGTAGACGCCGTGACGGACCCGACCGCCGCCGTCGGCGACGAGAACCATCTCGCCATCGTCAGTCGCCTCCGCGGCGAGGGCGACGATGTTCGTGGTGTCACCCGCCGGTGCCGAGTAGTCAACGTGTCCGCCGGCAGCCCCGTCGGTCCGACCCAGCGCGCCGCCGTCGCCGGCCACCCAGACAGCGTCGCCGACGGCGTCGGCAGCCCAAAGCGTGGCACCTGTCGCGCCCGGTCCGTCCGGGAGCGCGACCGTCCAACCTTCGCCCGTGTCCGCCAGAACGATCCCGTCCTCTCCGACGGCGTAAGCGCCCAGCGCTCCGACGGCGGCGTCGTGGAGCGCGACCTCTGTCGGGACTGCCGCCGCTGTCCACACCTCACGGTCAACGGTGCCGACGTCGCCGGCCGCCTGGCCGCCGTTGTCGCCAACCGCCCGTTCGTCGGTTCTGTCGCCCTGCTCCGCCGTCTCCCAGCCGTCGTCTCCACGGAGGTACAGCGCGACCGGCGGGAAAACGTACGCCGCAAGCGCTATCACCGCGAACCGAGTGTCGACGACCGTCAGTGTTCCGAAGGCAGTCATCCCCGCCGTCGCGACGGCGTGGACCCACGTCTTCGCGTATCGGCGAACGAACGCGGCGACGCCGTCAGTGTCGGTCATCGATACTACACAGTAGTTCCCGACGCTCAGGTCTTTTGCACCCGCCGCCAGCCTGCACAGATAGGTGGTGGTGACGACTGGTAAGTGTCGACCCCAGGCACCGGGGTGGCGAACTATCCTGCCGAATCGCTGGTCGTCACCAATTCGTCGTGAACGAGTGGTGTATTCTTCGGGCGATACGATGACTGAATGGAGGCCCGTCGCCAGACTACGGGCCTACAGATGACCGCCGGTGGGCTCACTCTCTGTATCCTGCACGCCGTTCTTGCCAGTCACTGGATAGTTCGACCCACGGTGTGGTAATTCGTCACGCTGTCTGTACCGCTCGTCCCACTGCAAGGCCACGCCCTGTGCTCAGCACGAATGCTGAACCCCATCACCGGCTGAAGGAGCCAACGAGACCGCTCGACCCGAACTACGCCCCCTCGACCGACCCCCGGAGCACCTTGGCCGCGACGAGCACGGGGTCCCAGACCGGGCTAAACGGCGGCGCGTACGCCAGGTCCGTCCGCTCGAGTTCGCCGACCGTTGCCCCCTGCTCGACGGCCGTCGCGAGGATGTCGATTCTGATGGCCGCGCGGTCGGTACCGACGATACTCCCCCCGAGTAACAGCCCGGACTCGCGGTCGGCCACGAGCGTCACGTCAGTTGCCGACCCGCCGGGGTAGTAGCCCGACCGCGAGCCGGCGGTGACGGTCTCG
>JAQCNK010000164.1 GCA_028275075.1 Haloarcula sp.
CCCGGCGAATATCTATCAGTGTCGACCCGTATACAGCCGGCAGTGTCACGCACTATCGTCCTGCACCGGCTGCCGGGACCGTCCGTTGAGTACCCCAATCGGCGGGAGCTTCCGCTTGTGTACGGTCTCGACACACATCGAGACCAGCCGCTGTGCCGTCGATTCGTCCATGCCAATCGCCTCCGCGGCCGTCTCGACCGAATCACCCTCCTCGATGACACGGTACAGCAGCGAGTCGATGAGGTCGTAGGTCGCTCCGAGGTCGTCGGCGTCGGTCTGACCGGGATAGCGTCCGGTCGTGGGCACCTTCTCGACGATTGGGTCGGGAAGACCCATATGTTCGGCCAGTGCCCTGACCTCCGTCTTGTAGAGTCCGCCCAGCGGGAACAGGTCGGCAGCGCCGTCACCGTACTTCGTTACGTAGCCCAGCAGAAGCTCGGAGCGGTTCGCTGTCCCGGCCACCAAGCGGTTCCGCCGGTTGGCGGCGTAGTACACGCAGCACATCCGGAGCCGCGCGACGGTGTTTTCGAGGGACCGGTCTACCGTCGGTGTCGGACCGCGGGGCTCCTCGCCCGCCAACGTCGGCGCGAGTTGCTGCTCGAACCCCTGCAGCAGCGGCTGGAGGTGGACCCGCTGGAACTCGATACCCAGATGGTCGGCGACGACGCTGGCCTCCATCGTCGCCGAGGCGTCGGTCTTGTGGCAGGGTAATCCGAGGCCGAGGACTCGGTCGGGACCGAGCGCCTGAGCGGCGAGCGTCGCCGTCACCGACGAGTCGAGCCCGCCACTCATCGCGACGACGATGCCGTCCGAACCAGCCGCGTCGATGCGTTCGCGCAGGAACGCTCGAACGGTCGACTCGACCGCTTGCACGTCCCACGGGTCGCGACCTGGCAGATTTGTGAGTCGCTGTTGTTCGTCCTTCATAATTGTACGTACGGTCTTTCCTTCGGGTAGAGAACTCAGATAGCGACTTATACGGCTATTCCTTAAACACATGAAACACTCCGGAACACTGCTATAGTAACAACTGAAATATTCACACACCGATCGCACAGTCGCAGGACTATAGCGAAGAGAACCAATTTATATTGGGGAACGTTTGGAGTCGACAATGGCGCTGCTGGTCGATGTGGGTATCATCCTCGCCGCGACGCTCGCCATCTGGACGGGCAGCGACTGGCTGGAGGCGTCCAGCGAGCAGCTAGCGGCGTACTACGGGCTCCCAGATGTCGTACAGGGAGCGATCATCGTCGCTGCCGGCTCGTCGTTCCCGGAACTGGCGACGGTCGTCCTCGCCGCTCTTGGTGGATCGATGCCGCTGGGCGTCGGCGCGATTGTCGGTTCAGCCATGTTCAACGTGCTCGTCATTCCCGCCGTTGCCGGGATCGCAACCGATGGGGATGTCGACTCAAACCGGACGCTGGTGTATAAGGAAGCGCAGTTCTACATGCTTTCGGTGTCGGTCCTGCTCATCACGTTCGCACTGGCGGTCATCTACTACCCGGGTGAGGCGTCGCTGTCGGGTACCGTCACTCGCCCGCTTGCAACTGTTCCGCTGGCGCTGTATGCACTCTATATCTTCATCCAGTATCAAGACACTGCGGAGCACGAGACCGATCCCGACGAGGCCGTTGGTATCGATGCCCGTCGCCAGTGGCTCTTTTTGGCCGCGGGACTGCTGGTCATCCTTGTCGCTGTTGAGCAGCTAGTCCACTCGGTTGGGGTCATCGGTCGGTCGTTCGGCTTCGACGAGTTCCTGTTGGGCGTGACCATCCTCGCGGCGGCGACGAGCCTCCCTGACACTCTCGTCAGCGTTCGCGCCGCCCGGGACGGCCGCGGGGTCACGTCGCTGGCGAACGTCCTCGGCTCGAACACGTTCGATCTGCTAGTCGCGATCCCTGCTGGCGTCCTCATTGCCGGGGCCTGGACCGTTGATTTCGCCATGGCGGTACCCATGTTCGGTGCTCTCACCGGCGGGACCATTCTCCTCTTTACTGCGCTCCGGACTGACCTCGCACTTTCCCAACTGGAGTCGTACGCCCTCCTGGCTACCTACCTCGCGTTCGTCATCTGGATCGTCGCAGAGACTGCCAGCGTCGTTACCGGGGTTCTCCCGAACTGATACGGTCGGTTGTGACGACGTACCGATGACTTGTCAGCTCGGCTTTATCAACTCCCGGGAATGGCGTATACGGGTTGACAGAACGATTGATAGAGCCAGCCCCCGGCAAATATCTATCAGGGCTTCTGTCGACCCGTATACACTGGTGGCTGTAACAAGATCTTGACGCGTCCAACCCCGCTCCTCCGTACCCGTGTCGGCCGGAGCGTAACCACACGTTTTTTGCTGTGCTGCCCTACCTATCAGCAATGTCGGACGCGACGCTGCCGGCCGGCGAGTTCGCCCAACAGCCGGTGACCGACCAGTCTTTCGAGAACGCACTATCGAAGGCCAGGGATGGCGAGCGCCTTAGTGTAGCCGACGGCGTCGAACTCATGACTACGGGAACTGATGTCGACGGTATCCACCAAGCCCGCAAGGAACTGGTGCTTGAAGCCGCCGACCGTCGACGCGCCGAGGTCGTTGGCGACGAGGTCACCTTCGTCGCGAACCTCAACAACAACGTCACCACCGCGTGTAACACGGGCTGTCTGTTCTGCAATTTCAAGGACCGCTCCGAACAGTTCCGGAGCGACTACCAGGACGACCACGGCGGTTTCACCAAGACGCCACGCGAGTCCCGACGCATCGTCGACGACGCCCTTGATCGCGGTATCTACGAGGTGTGTTCGGTCTCGGGGCTCCATCCCACGCTCGCGCTTGACGAGGAGCATATCGAGCTACTCGAAGCCAGCGACCGAGGCGATCTGAACTACCGACCGGCGAGCGAGTACGACATCGACCCCGGGACCTACTGCGAGCAGATTCGGGCGATGGACGTCGGAGGTGTCCACGTCCACTCGATGACGCCCGAAGAGGCTTACCACGCCAGACGGGGGACCGACTGGTCCTATCAGGAGGTGTTCCAGCGGTTGAAAGAGGCCGGACTGGACAGCGTTCCGGGGACTGCGGCCGAGATACTCGTCGACGAGGTTCGCGAAGTCATCTGCCCGGGAAAGATAGACAGCGCCGAGTGGCTCGAAGCGATGGAAGCTGCGGCCGATGTCGGACTGGGGACGACGGCGACGATCATGTACGGCCACGTCGAGAACGCCCGCCACCGCGTCGAACACCTCCGGAAAGTACGGGCGCTGCAGGATAGGGCCGGGACCATTACCGAGTTTGTTCCCCTATCGTTCGTCCACGAGGAGACCCCGCTGTACGACCGCGGGTTGGTCGACGGCGGCGCAAGTGAGGATGAGGACGAACTGATGATCGCCGTCTCCCGTCTGTTCCTCGACAACATCGACCATATCCAGTCCTCGTGGGTGAAATACGGCGACACGAGCGGACTGAAGATGCTCACCTGTGGGGCCGACGACTTCATGGGGACCATCCTCTCCGAAGAGATAACCAAGCGAGCCGGCGGCGACTACGGCGAGTTCCGTTCGATCCGTGAGTACGCCGACATGATAACCGCAATCGGCCGGACGCCGGTCGAGCGGTCGAC
>JAQCNK010000174.1 GCA_028275075.1 Haloarcula sp.
GCACCCTCTCCCTCGTCGACGACCAGCACGTGGGGTGCGCCGTCGATAGCGACTGCCAGCAGTTCCGCCCAGGGGTCATCGAGGGCGGCCGACTGGATGGCCCGCAACCGGGGTTCGTCGGTCGGGACAGCAGGGCGAATCATACGAGACTGATCGCGAGTGCGAGACCGACTCCGGTCAGCGCCGCCGCGAGCGTTGCCAGCGTATTGACACCCTGGTTGCCGACGATGGTGCCCTCGACAGTTGCGCCAAGCACGCTGTCGACGGTCATACCGACGAACCCACAGCCGATGATGAGCGCCGCACCCATCAGGCCGACGACATCGAGTGTAGCGGCGGCGATGCCGGCGATGATGGCAGCACCGACCAGCCCAGCGACGATACCCTGCCAGGTTACGCCGCCGTCGGTGCCCGGCTCGACGCGCTCAAGAGTCGTGATGAGCCGCGGATTGTCGTAGAGGCCGCCGAACTCGCTGGAGAAGGTGTCGGTCATCGCAGCGGCGACGGCGCCCGCGAAGGCGTACAGGAAGACCGTCGGGTTAACCGCGATGTGGGTCGGACTGGCCGCCCACAGAAGCACCGCCACGAGGGCGACGATAGAGTTCGCGAGCACGTTCCCGCTTCCGCGCGCTCCCTCGTTTTCCTCGGCGATACCACGGCTTTGCTTCGCCTCGTACTGGTACTTCGTTGAGAGACCACCCAGTCCGAAGAACGTGATGAGCATCGCGAACCAGCCGTACCCGCCCAGCACGATTGTCAGCAGAGACAGCAGGACGCCGGTCACCATTCCCGGCAAGGAGGCAGTATCCAGCGCGTATGCGACGTAGCCGAGGACCGCTGAGACGCCAAGCGCGATGAACACTCTGGTAGTCCCGGCAGTTGGATCGAGTTCGAACAACAGCCAAAGCAGCAGGCCGACCGACAACACGACGAGCGGGTCGTCGCGCTCGAAGAGCACTGAGCGAAACAGCGCGGCCACGAGCGCGCCGGTGCCGGCCAGGAAAAGCGCGGTCGCGGGCGCGACGCTACCGGCGCCCGTCCTCGCGGCGATGACTGCGCTCCCAGTCCCACAGGCGAAGCCAGTAACGACGAAGCCGGCGGTCGCGACAACCTCGTCGCTGTGGAGCCGATGGGCGACGCGCTGGCCGAAGTTGCCGTAGGCGACGATGACGACCGTCGTGACGAACACCCAGACTGGCAGGTCAAACTGTACCGCGAGGAACGCCAGACTCGCCGCGGCCAGAGCGAACGCAGCCAGTCCGTAGAGCCGGCCGTCCTTGTAGTCACCCGGCCGGGCGAAGATATCGAATATCGGTGTATCGGGGCCGATGGCGAACATCGCCAGGAAGGCGACCACGAGGAACGGCCCGGTCGCAGCGACAGTCGCGATGGCGGGCGTGGCGAGGCCGGCGGCGGCTGGGACGGCAAAAGCCAGCGTGCCGACCGCGGCGAACGCTCCGGCCCGTCGGACTGTCGATGTCACGTCCCGCCGGTATCCCCGAGAGGCACTTACCCTTTCCGAACTTCCCGCCTGAGAAGCGTTCATATTCGTCAGTATGGCTGAAGCGCCGTTCTGTCAGCAGCGCTCATGAGCTCCGCCCGCCACTACTCGGACCGTGAGCTTTAGGCGAACCGTTGCTGTACGGTTTGTCGTGGGTCTGTACGAACGGTATCTCGCGCTCCGACTGCGCCGGAGCGACGCCGACCTCCCGGAGACGGTCGCGCTGGTCATCACCGAGCGGGACCTGTTGACCGACGGGGCCTACACCACTCTTGAGCGGTTCTTCGAGTGGGCGGTCCGGTACGGCGCCAACACAATCGTCGTCTACGTCAGCGTCCTCGACGAGGACGTGGTACCGACACTCCGTCGGGAGCTGTCAGCTCTCCGCACGCCAGCGACTGTCGCCGTCCGCGGGCCGGGGGACCAGCAGGCCGCCGACGCCCCGATCCAGATATCTATCGGGCTGGGTGGTCAGTCTGAGTTCGCGACGGCGGTTCGCAAGCTCGCTGAGCGCGTCGACAGCGGCGAACTGTCGCCGGCCGACATCGACGAGCCCGCCGTCGAGAAGCATCTCGTCTTCCCGACGGCGCCGGACCTCGTGATCAAAACCGGCGCCGAGCGGCTCTCGGACTTCATGATCTGGCAGTCCGTCTACTCGGAGTTGTATTTCACCGACGTAAACTGGCAGAATTTCCGCCAGCGCGATTATCTTCGGGCGTTGCGGGATTACCAAGAGCGTCAGCGCCGATTCGGCCGGTAGTGGTGTAGGGAGACGTTTGCGAAACGGCCAAACCGAGCGGACACCGCCATCGCCGGGCCACGGGTGTGGTTTCCCAATACCGTTCTTGCCGGTGGTTTGGAGTGCGAAACAGTGTTGCGTTCAGCCGACCGTCTCAGTCGGCCGCCGGCTCGACCTCGTCCTCGATGGCCGCTCGCTCGTTGTTCGGGAGCGCGTCGCGGAAGCGACCCAGCACCTGCCGGGCCTGTGAGAGGTCGGCGTCCTCAACCGCTTGGACGAGCGTCATCGCACGGCGGGCGCGGGTGGTTCGCCAGGAGGATTCCCGGTTCTGGTAGGTCCGGATGGCCCGGAGGAAGTCGATTTTGCGGAACTCCGGCCAGTAGGGCGTACAGAAAAACGTCGCGGCCTCGTTGCCGTTCGCGTGCCAGGGGAGGAAATTCGAGGTGCGCTCGTCGCCGCCGGTCCGGATAATAAGGTCCACGTCACAGGTGGGTCCCTGGTAGAGGTAGCGCTCGACAGTATCCGAGTCGACATCTCCGGGGTGAAGATCGCCGGAGTCGACGGCGTCAGCGATGTCACGGGCCGCCCCGAGCAGTTCTGCGCGGCCACCGTAGGCTAGCGCGACGTTGAGGTTGAGACGGTCGTAGTGGCCGGTCCGTCGCTCGGTGTAGTCGATGGCGTCCCGGACCCGCTCAGGGAGCATATCCGTCTCGCCGATGGCCCGGATGCAGACCCCGGCGTCGTGGACCCGGTCAGAGTCAGCGAAACTCCGTAGTTTCTCCTCGACGAGGTCGAAGATGTACTCACGTTGTTCCTCTGGCCGGTCGAAGTTCTCCGTCGAGAAGGCGTACAGTGTTACCTCGTCGATACCGAGGTCGTCACACCAGTGTAGCAGTGCTTCCGTGGTCTCGGCACCCTCGCTGTGGCCCTGGTTCGTCTCGACCCCCTGCTTGCGGGCGTAGCGCCTGTTTCCGTCTTGGATGACCGCGACGTGGCTCGGCGTTCCGGAAAGCTCCCGCTGTAGCACCCGTTCGTATACTCCGTAGCCCAACCGCTCTAACCGCTCTCGCATCAGGTGTAGCATATCAACGAACCGATAAGGTAGTTGTGACTCCGCGACGGGCATGCGAACTAGTTACATGGGATGTCTGGTCCCCGCAATCCGAAGCCCATTAGAACCTCCCCGGCAGAGCCTCGGGTATGAGCGACGGTGACGCACTTGACGACGATCTCTATCGACGGACCAAACAGCTACTCGAGCCCGGCGAGATACAGCTCAACGGTGCAGTGGTCCACACAGAGTACGACAACAGCGCCGAGATCGAGATGATGCAGGCGACCATTGCTGTCGGCGAACTGATCGCCGAGGGGTACGGGATGGACTCAACTGATACGTTCGTCTACTCGGGCAGTGACGACTCACAGTTCTCCTCGAACCAGCACCAGGGACTCACACTGGACGACGAAGAGTTCGTCTGGGAGTGCCAGCAACTACTGCGAAACGGCTCGTTCGACCTCGTCTTCTACTACGAGGCCAGCGCCGACCACGAGGCGATTCTGGATGCTATCGAGGCGGAGGGGTTCGAAGTCACGGGCGTTCGCGGGGAGTAGGACAGGCAGCGCTCCCGCGCCGCTTTTATCCACTGAGTCCTGAATTACAGCTATGACTGACGAGCTTGATCGGGTTGACAGCGCGATTCTCAACGCGTTCCAGGGCGGGTTCCCGGTCGTCACGCAACCGTTCGAGCCGGCGGCGGCCGCGTTGGCCGATCACGGGATCGAGATATCCGGCGCCGAGCTGCTCGAACGGGTCCAGGACCTCGACGAGGAAGGCATACTGAGTCGCTTCGGGGCGCTCATTAACGCTGAAGAAATCGGTGGGACGGCAACACTGGTAGCTACGCATGCCCCCGAGGACGGCTACGACGACCACGTCGAACTGGTCAACGCACATCCGGAAGTCGCCCACAACTACGAGCGCGAACACCCCTATCTCAACATGTGGTTCGTGCTCAGTGTGGTCGACGAGGACCGCGTTGACGAGGTGCTCGCCGAGATAGAGGACGAGACGGGCGAGCCGACCTATAACCTGCCCAAACAGCAGGAGTTCCACGTCGGGGCGAAGTTCCCCGTCGAGGGGCCACAGACACAGGCTGTCGACTGCAGCGACGCCGGGCCCGATGTCGAGCCGACCGACCGGCGCTCACTGACGCCAGAGGAACTCGCTCTGGTCCTGGAAATCCAGGGTGGGCTGCCGGTCACGGAGACCCCTTACACCGACGTGGCCGAGGCCATCGGCGCGGACCCGGAGTGGGTTGTCGAGACAATCAAGCAGTTCAACCAGGAGGGGAAGGTCCGCCGCGTCGGTGCCATCCCGAACCACTACGCGCTGGGCTACTCGGAGAACGGGATGACCGTCTGGGACGTGCCCGATGCTGTCATCGACGAGGTCGGGCCGGCCATCGCCGAGTTCGACTTCGTCACTCACTGCTATGAGCGTCCGCGCCACGAGGGGGTCTGGCCGTACAACTTCTTCGCGATGACACACGGCCGTAGCGAGGCAGAGAGCGAGCAGCGTATTCAGCAGGTGTACGACAGGATGACGGAGTACTGGGATGTCGAAGACGAAGACTGGGACACGCTGTTCTCGACGCGTATTCTGAAGAAGACGGGGATTCGACTCGACGAGCGTGCGCAGGCAAGCGCCGAAGGGTAATGATTCCGCTCCTACACGACTTCAGCGACGAGACGGTGCTGATTTTCGGTGCCGGCCCTGTCGGGGCACGGAAAGCACGCCGCTTCGCTGCCGAGGCCGAGGTCGTTGTCGTCAGCCCCGAATTCGCTGATCGGGAGTTCGGAGCCGCCGAACTGGTACGGGCGGCACCAGACCCGGCCGGGGTTCGGGAGTGGGTCGACCGAACTGCGCCGGCGCTGGTGGTCGCTGCCACCGATATCGCAGACCTGAACGCCGCAGCCGAGGCCGCCGCCCGCGAGCGAGGTGCGCTGGTCAACCGTGCCGACGATCACGGCGAGCAGGATGTCGGAAACGTCGTCGTCCCCGCCACCGTTCGGGACGATCCGGTCGTGATGGCAGTCGCCACTGGCGGCCACTCGCCGGCGCTCTCGAAACATCTGCGGGAAGCGTTCGAAGCCCAGTTCGCCGACGCCGGAAAAATGGCTGAACTGACTGGTGAACTCCGCGAGGAATTAAAATCGGCTGACACGTCTCCGTCGGAACGCCGCGATGCGGTCAGAAGGGTTGTCAGATCCGACCGGGTTTGGAAGGCTTTAGATAGTGGCAGGTCCAAGGCTGAAAAAGTAGCAGCAGACGTGATTGGATACCAGATGGGTGATACGTCGTGAGAGAGAAAACAGGCGTCATCGTCGGGGTGTGTGTTGGCCACGAGCGGGCCAGCGTCGACCAGTTGGAAACGGCCGCCGCCGACAGCCAGCGCCATGCCGTCGAGTCGCTGCTCGCCGAGCCCGGCGTCTCAGAGGCGTTCGCACTCCAGACCTGTAACCGGACCGAGGGGTACGTCGTCGCCAACGACCACGAGACCGGGCTGGCGGCGCTCGAACTCTTTACGCGAGCTGTCACCGAGGATGTCGTCGTCGAGATGGGACACGAGGCGAGCTTGCGACACATCATGCGCGTGGCAGCCGGCCTCGAATCGATTGTGCTGGGCGAGGATCAGATTCTGGGGCAGTTCAAGGACGCCTACGAGGACGCACGCGGCGTCGGCGGTATCGGACAGTTGCTCGAAGATGGTGTCACGAAGGCCATCCACGTCGGTGAGCGCGCTCGCAACGAAACAGCGATCAACGAGGGTGTGGTCTCGCTGGCCTCGGCCGCGGTACGGCTAGTCGACGGGGAGTGCTCGCTGGACGGCGAAACCGCGCTCGTCGTCGGCGCCGGTGAGATGGGGCAACTGGCCGCGAAGGCACTCTCCGAGCGCGTCGACCGGCTTATCGTCGCCAACCGGACCATCCCTCACGCCGAACACGTCGCAGAGACGGTCGATGTCGAGGCCAGCGCGGTGGCACTCGACGCGATAGAGGCCGCCGTCACCGAGGCCCGCGTCGTCGTCTCGGCGACCGGGAGCAACGGTCAAGTGTTCGAGGTGGGCGCGTTCGCCGATGCGGGCGAGACGGCCGTTGTCGACATCGCCCAGCCACGGGACGTACCGCCGGGCGCCGATCGGCTCCCCTCGGTGACGGTGTACGATCTCGACGCCCTGGAGTCGGTCACGCAAGAGACCAGACAGCAACGCCAGCGGGCCGCCGAGACCGTCGAGACGCTCGTCAGCGAAGAGTTCGACCACCTGCTGACCCAGTACAAGCGCAAGCGGGCCGACCGCGTCATCTCCGCGATGTATGAGAGCGCCGAGCGGGTGAAAGCGGCCGAACTCAACACCGCGATGGCACAGGCTGACTTCGATGAGGACCAGCGTGAGGTGATCGAAGCTATGGCCGACGCAATCGTCTCGCAGTTGCTCGCCGCACCGACGAAGAGTCTGCGCGACGCCGCCGAGGAAGACGACTGGGACACCATCCACACAGCACTCGAACTGTTCGACCCCGACTTCGGGCCGGAACCACCCGAGTTCGTCGAGGGTATGAACATCGATGATATCCCTGAAGCGATGCGCGACGAGATCCCGCCGGCGGTACTCGAACAGCTGGCCGACGACTAGCTGGGACTTGTGTCTGTTTTCCCCGGTGGAGTGTGCATAGCGACCAAACTCCTTTGAGGCTGGCCGGTTACCGTCAGATATGGCAGACCTGCTTTCCGACGACGAGATCAGCGATCGGCTCCCCGAGGAGTGGGACCGCGAGGACGACGAGATCGTCCGCGTCTACGAGTTCGACGACTACTTGGGAGCATCAGGCTTTCTGGCCGCCGCTGCAGGCGTCGCTGAGGACGCCTGGCACCACCCGGAGATGACCGTCCGCTGGGGAGAGTGTGAGGTCCGACTGACAACCCATGACGCCGGTGGTATCACCGACAACGACATCGATATGGCCGAACGGCTGAACGGCGTGTACGAGTAGCGTGGTGGGCTACGACCCGGCTGGTTTCGGTCAGCCAATCTCAGCGGGTCCAGTCGTTCTCTCAGTCATGAACGCGCCGAACACCGCGAACGTTTCGCGGTCGCTCACACTGTCACCTGAACGACGGCCAGAAAGCCTTTGTCGGTAACTATCCTACATAGTCCTCCAATGGCTCGCGACTACGACTTCTGGCTGTTCGACCTCGACGGGACGCTCGTGGACGTCGACCAAGAGTATCCGGTCGAGGTGATGGAGCGGGTCGGCGACCGACTCGGCCGGGAGTTCAGCGAGCGAGAGGCGGCGCTGCTGTGGTATGGCCAGGGCGACGCCAGGCGGGCGTTCCTCGCCGACCGCGATGTCGACCCGGCGCTGTTCTGGGATATCTTCCACGAGGAAGAAGACCCGCTCGCGCGGGCCGAGGCGACCTATCTGTACGACGATGTCGAGGGGTTTCTCAGTGAGCGGTCCGAACCGGTCGGGCTGGTCACCCACTGTCAGGAGTATCTGACTGAGCCGATCCTGAACAGGCTAGATATCGGGGACTGGTTTGACACCGTCGTCTGCTGTGACGACGACATCGGCTGGAAACCCGACCCAGAGCCGGTCCACCGGGCGATGGCCGACCTCGGCGTTGC
>JAQCNK010000180.1 GCA_028275075.1 Haloarcula sp.
GGGGCCGACCGGTCAAACATCACGATGTGTGACTCCTCGGGCATCATCACCGCCGACCGCGCCGAGCAGGAGGGACTCAACGAGTTCAAGTCGTCGTTCGCCCGCGACATCCCTGAGGGGGGTCTGGCCGACGCGATGGCCGGCGCGGACGTCTTCGTCGGGCTCTCGGTCGGTGGCATCGTCGACGAAACGATGGTTCAGTCGATGGCCGAGGACCCGATCATCTTCGCGATGGCGAATCCCGACCCGGAAATCGACTACGAGACCGCCAAACACGCCCGTGACGACACTGTAATTATGGCGACGGGACGCTCCGACTACCCGAACCAAGTCAACAACGTGCTCGGGTTCCCATTTATATTCCGCGGGGCGCTGGATGTCCGTGCAACCGAGATCAACGAGGCGATGAAAGTCGCCGCGGCGGAGGCGCTCGCCGAGTTAGCGAGAAAGGACGTTCCCGACGCCGTCGTCAAGGCCTATGGCGACCAGCCGCTGCAGTTCGGGCCCGAATACATCATCCCGAAACCGCTGGACCCGCGAGTGCTGTTCGAGGTGACCCCCGCCGTCGCAGAGGCTGCGATGGACAGCGGTGCGGCCCGAACAGAGATCGACACGGGCGCCTACGTCGAGCAGCTTGAGGCCCGTCTCGGCAAGTCCCGAGAGATGATGCGTGTCGTCCTCAACAAGGCCAAAAGCGACCCGAAACGCGTGGTGCTGGGCGAGGGCGACGACGAGAAGATGATCCGGGCCGCCTATCAACTCGTTGAACAGGGTATTGCCGAGCCGGTGCTTCTTGGGGATGCAGAAACGATCGAGGCAACCCGCCGGCGCTTCGGTTTAGAGTTCGACCCGGTCATCGTCGATCCGGAGACGGCCGACATCGAAGCCTACGCTGATCGGCTCTACGAGCTGCGCCAGCGCGAAGGCGTCACCCGCCGCGAGGCCACGGAGCTACTGCGCAACGGGAACTACCTCGGCAGCGTGATGGTGGAAATGGGCGACGCCGACGCGATGCTGACAGGCCTGACCAACCACTATCCGCGGGCGTTGCGCCCGCCGCTGCAGGTCATCGGCACCGCCGACGACGCCAACTACGCGGCCGGCGTCTACATGTTGACGTTCAAAAATCAAGTTATCTTTTGTGCTGACACGACCGTGAATCAGGACCCCGACGCCGATGTGCTGGCGGAGGTGACCCGCCATACCGCCGACCTCGCGCGGCGGTTCAACGTCGAACCGCGCGCCGCTATGCTATCGTACTCGAACTTCGGCAGCGTCGACAATGTTGGCACCCAGAAGCCCCGCGACGCCGTCGCCAAGCTACACGACGACGACCGGGTGGACTTCCCCGTCGACGGGGAAATGCAGGCTGACACAGCCGTCGTCGAGGATATCCTCACTGGGACCTACGAGTTCTCCGAACTTGACAACCCGGCAAACGTGCTCGTCTTCCCGAACCTCGAAGCGGGTAACATCGGCTACAAACTCCTCCAGCGCCTGGGCGGGGCCGAAGCTATCGGGCCGATGCTCGTCGGCATGGACAAACCGGTCCACGTCCTCCAGCGCGGTGACGAGGTCAAAGATATCGTGAACCTCGCCGGCGTCGCCGTGGTGGACGCACAGCAAGAGTGATACTGTTGGCTGTACGTACGTGGAGATAATCGCCCACCCCGGGCTGGGCGATTTCTGCCGTGATGGTACAGCCGACAGTATGAGCGCTCTGGAAGCCGGCGTATCAGTTTGTCGGACCGCCAGCCGTCGGCGGGTTCAGAAAGAGCGCGTCGGCAAGCATCAAGACACCAAAGATGGAACCGCCAGCCAGGCCGGTGTGTAACGGGAGTCCGAGAAGACCGCTCGCGACGGCCGGCAGCAGGATTGCCAGCGGCAGGAGCGCGAGCACGACGTCGTGACGCGACACCGGGGCCGGACGCGTGGACTCGTTCGGGTACTGTTCGCTGGAGCCGCGCGTTCGTCGTCCGATACTCATCTGTGAAACACCACCCAGAATAATATATTATCCACCCTGATTTAAAACTTGGCCCCGTGGCGTTCAGGGAACGTTTGGCGAACCGCTTGGAAGTCACAGTTGCGCTTCGCAATAACTTATGCCTGGCTATACGGGTCAACAGAACGATTGATAGAATTCGCCTCCGCTAGGTCCCGGCGAATATCTATCAGGGCTTCTGTCGACCCGTATACACAGCACCAGCCTGATCAAAACACGCTTCATACGGTCAGTTGTAAGCCAGTACCGGGATTTGCCGGACCCGTCCCGTCAAATCACCGGTAAATCGTTACAACCGACCGTATCACGCAGAGATTACCGGGGAGAGTCAGTCCGACACTTCCCCGCGGTCGGCCCGCGAGGGCGGTGGGACCTGCTCGTCACCGCTTGCCGATTCGGATCGGAGACAGCGGTCCGAGTCGACGTTGACGTGGTCGTACTGATCCGGAGCGTTTGCCAGCGGATGAGCCGGGTTGTGGTCGCTCTCGATGCGCGCGGCTCTGATCTCCCCGAAGCCGTTGATTCGGGCTTGGATGCCCCGCCAGTGAAGCCCCGTGGCCGGGGGAACGCTCACTCCGTGTGGCGGGTCGTAGGCCGATCCGTGTGTCGCCAGTACCTCCGCGTTGACGTTTGCGGCCAGTTGGTCGTGGTCGATGAGCAGTCCGACACGGGCGTCATCGGGCGCTCGTGTGGCGAGGACATCGAGCCCCAGATGAAGCGCCCGATACTCCGCGACGTTGTTGTCCGGAGCGCGGTCGGGCACCGACAGTCGGAGCACACGTTCACCGTCGAGTGTTTCGATAATGACGCCCAGTCCGCCGGACTCGGTCGGTGTCCGGTCGCCGTTTACCGGCCCACCGCTGTGGGGTCGGAACGAGCCATCGGTAGCGATGTAGAAGTCGCGATGATGGCTTTGCGGTGGGTGGGCGATATGCGGCGTCGGTGACTCATCAAACAGGTCTCGTAAGCTCGGCCGGCCATAGGCGGCCATGGGACAAGTATGTTGAGTGGGATATTAAATATATGGTCCGGATCGGTCGGACAACTATACGGGTCGACAGAAGCCCTGATAGATATTCGCCGGGGTCTGGCGGAGCCGAATTCTATCAATCGTTCTGTCGACTCGTATAAGACACCGGAAGCTATGGAGGACTGCCCGGGGATCCCGATGGACGTTACTGGTTAATGTAGGAGTGTCCAACGAACAGCGCGATGACGTTGGCCAGCACCAGCACGGCAAAAGCCGTTCGGACGGCCGAAGACTGGAGCCCGGTGGCAAGCAACGGCACATAAAGGAACGGAAGGACGATCGCTGTCCAGAACGCGACCCCGCGGACAGGAGCGAAGAGTGTCCTGCTGACGCCTGGGACCGCGTCATCTACGAGGGCAAACAGTTCGTTGGCTGACGAACTTGACATAGGTATACTCGTCAACACATACAGGCGTGTCCATCTTATAACCGCGAGAGGTTTCGGTATGTTTTGTCCCGTTTCACGTTGACAGGGAGTGGGTTGGGAACCTTTCACAACGTCCTGAGGAGGCGCAAGAGAGTTTATTCTGCCAGCTGAGTCTGTGATACCCAATAGACGGAAATACGTTCCACTCAGGAGGGCTACAGAGACTATCTACCCAGCAGTGAGACGGCAATCTCACCATCGACGCCTGGGAGTGTGACTGACTCGACGACGTGGTCGACCAGCGCCGCCCGCCAAGCGTCGACCCGCTGTTCGTGGTACTCGCGGTGACGGTCAACAGAGTATTCCATATCCTCACGCGACCGGAGGATATCGGCCGTCTCGTCCGGCGTCGGATAGGCCGGCGCGTCGCTGTCGAAGAGCGTCCGCGGCGGGACGTGAATCGTCTCGTCATCATCAGTCGCCTGGACGACGTGTAGTCGAGCGCGCATCCGACCGCTGAACGGCGGTGTGACACGCAGAACGGTCTCGGGCCCACCACAAGCGTCGGCCTCCATCGCCGCGAGCAGGTCCTCGGCGCTGACTGCGAGCGAGCGGAGCGCCGACGAATCTGATGTCATTTGATAGCATTAGGAGCGCGCGACACTAATACTGGTGGCTATAAGTTCGTAAAGATATTCCCCACCCAGGGTGGCGAATTCCTTCAGTTTGTTATAGCCGGCAGTATCACTCGCATAGTGGTTTTGTAGATTACGCCCGGATATCGCCGGCCTGGGATCGGTGTTGACTGGTAAATCGTGACAACCGATCGTATCAACTGTCGTCGTTCGAGTGAGTGCCGGTAGAACGCGGCGCAGCTAGCGCCGTCGTCTCGCAACCCGCTCCTCGGCGGTCTCCTCAGTGACGAGTTCGTACAGCAACGCCCGTGAGCCGTCGGCCTTCGGCCGGAGAATCCGGCCAAGTCGCTGGGTAAACTCCCGCTCGGAGCCGCTTCCGGAGAGCAGGACGGCGACGTTCGCGTCGGGCACGTCGACGCCTTCGTCAAGGACGTTGGCGGTGACGACCCGGGAGTACGTGCCCTCGCGGAACCGGTCGAGTATCTCGCTGCGCTCGCTTGCGCCGGTCTCGTGGGTGATAGCGGGCAGGAGGAACCGTTCGGAGAGCCGGTAGACGAGATCGGTGTGGGCTGTGAAGACGATAATTCGATCCCCACGATGGGTCGCCAAGATGTCGGCCAGCCGCTCGACCTTCCGCTGGGCGTTCATCATCACCTCGCGAGCACGCTGTTTGGCGAGCAGTGCCTCCCGGGCGCGAGGGTCGGTACCCGACCGCTTGACCAGTTCCTGGTAGTCGCTGCCGGAACGCAACTGGATATTCGACTGTTTGAGGTAGTCCGTGAACGTGCCCTGAAACCGTTCGTACCGCTCGCGCTCGGCGTCGGTCAGGGCGACCTCGACGCGTTTGATGTCGTAGTCGGCCAGATGGTCGCCCGCCAGCTCGTCGACATCGACGCGCTGGACCAGCGGACCGATGAGGTCCGTGATGATCTCGTGAGCATTGTCGGGGCGCTCGAAGGTCGCGGTGAGTCCCAGTCGGGCGGGCGCTGCGAGCAGCCGGGCGATATCGCGGTACCCCTCGCCGCCCAGATGGTGGACCTCATCGAAGACGACGAGCCCGAAGCGGTCGCCCAGTTCGTCGGCCCGCAAATACGCCGAGTCGTAGGTGGCGACCGTCACGCGTTCGACGCGCTGCTCGCCGCCGCCCAGCCGGCCGATTGGACAGTTGAATTCGGTTTCGAGTTCGTGTTGCCACTGCTCCAGTAGGTCGATGGTGGGGACGACCACCAGCGTCGGCATCCCGAGTTCGACCATCGCCGCGATACCGATAACCGTCTTGCCGCTCCCCGTGGGTAGTTCCAGGCAGCCCCGGTCGTCGGCCCCCCGCCAGCTATCGAGGGCTGCCTGCTGGTACCCGCGGAGTTCGTAGGTGGTCGAGAGGGCAAGCGAACAGGTGTCGAGGACGCGGTCGGCGTAGTCAAGCCCGCGCTCGTCCAAGGTATCGAGGAGGCTGGCATACCGGTACGCCGGGGCGCGGGCGGTCTTGGAGCGGTCATCGCGCTCGACACCGGGCAGGGCCGCTGGGATATCGCCCGTGAGTCGTATGGTGCCCTCCTCGAACATCAACTCCAGCACGCCCCGTGATTCGGCGACCCTGTGAATAACAGTTTCGCGGTCAGGGTTCTGAACGTCGGTGTCCCGTGAGCGAGTCCGCTCAGACGGTCAGCTGTATACGGGTCGACAGAACGATTGATAGAATTCGGCTCGCCAGACCCCGGCGAATATCTATCAGGGCTTCTGTCGACCCGTATAAGCCAGCACCGGAATTTGACGGCCCCAACCCGACAAGTCTCCGGTAAATCGTTCTGTCGACCCGTATAGAACGTCGGACCGCAGTCGGGGGTTCAGTGAGGGACTGATTCACTGCCTAGCCGGTTTTCTGAATCCTTTTATTCGTGTGACGACTCCGTTCGAGTATGAGTGAACAGGACGCAGCCGAGGAGTCGACGACATCTGACGACGGGGATGCCGACGTCGACAACGACGATGCAACAGTCGACGTCGACAACGACGATACAACAGTCGACGTCGAGGACGCACCGGACGGCGTCGACGTGGACGATATAGCTCTTGACGACATTGCGGGCGACGACGACCTCGCCGAGCGGATCGCTGAGTCCGACCCTGAAGAGATCGCTCGTGAACTCGCAGCACTCCGGAGCCAGAACGAGACGCTACAGTCAGCGGTCAAAGAGCTCGAAACGGAGGCCGAGGAGTTGGAGGAGAAACTCAAGCGCAAGCAGGCCGAGTTCCAGAACTACAAAAAGCGGATGAAAAAGCGCCGCGAAACGGAGAAACAGCGGGCGACGGAGGACCTCGTGACGCGAGTTCTGGACGTTCGGGACAATCTTGAACGGGCGCTAGAGCAGGACGAGGACACCGACATCCGCGGCGGCGTCGAGTCGACGCTGCGCCAGCTTGACGACGTGCTCGACGCCGAGAACGTCGCTGTCATCGATCCGGATCCGGGCGAGGACGTCGACCCGAGCGTCCACCAGGTGCTGGCGAACGTAGAGAGCGACGAGGAGCCGGGGGCTATCGCCGATGTCCACCGGCCGGGCTACGAGATGGCCGACAAAGTGCTGCGCGAGGCTCAGGTCACGGTCGCCGAAGAGTAATAAATAGTAACAGCTGAAACTGTTTATACGGGTCGACAGAACGATTGATAGAATTCGCCTCCGCCGGACCTCGACGAATATCTATCAGGGCTTCTGTCGACCCGTATACACACCGATCGCACTACCGGCGCGCGGTCGGGTGTGCACTGAGTTTCAATGGCTACTATCGGACGAGGGTAGGGCCACAGCGGTCAGATTGCGGTGCGTAATATACGCTCCGGTTAGCGTGGCGTCGAAAACAGAAAACCGACGGGAGGCGGCCACTGATCCCGGTTGG
>JAQCNK010000187.1 GCA_028275075.1 Haloarcula sp.
CCGTTATGTTATTGAAGCAACACTATTTGGACGTCTGTAGCTGTACAATTCAGGGAGTACATCTGCCAGTCAGAACGCCCGAGCGACAGCGAACCTAAGCCCGACCGAGAAGCGCCGAGAGACGGTCACGGAGGCTTCCAACTACTGTCTCTTCGTCCTCGTTTTGGGCCTCGTCACGCTTTTGTGCCCGGAGTTCGGCGAGCTTATTCGTCTGGTCATCAACTGACGAGGACGAGCGGTCGGTCTTCTTCTGGTCGCCCTTGACCATCGAAAGCCCCTCGACCTGTTCGTCGATGCCGCTTCGGGTCACGCGTTCGGGCTCTACGTCCAGACCCTGCACGTCCATCTCACCCTCGACTTCGCTGGGCTGGATGTTCAGGTCGGCCCCATCGGTTCGCTCGACGCCGCCCCAGTTAAGTTCGACATCTTCCATCGCTGACTCGATATCGGCCTCGATCTCCTCGTCGGAAATCTCTTCGTCGGTGTCGTCATCGGTGGCGACAGCGTCGATATTGGTTTTGGTCCGGTCGATGTGGTAGGCAACGAGCGCGCCGCCGGTCGCTGCCAGCACGGCAGCCAGGCCGACGCCGTAGACAAACAGGACCTGCACGCTGTAGGTCGGCCCGGGAGGGCGTGCCCAACTGTACGGATACGCCCAGATGAACAGCCCCACCCCCACCAATGAGAGGCTCGATCCGGCAACCGCACCGTACACCGCGCGCCGACTGACCGGCAAGAGCACGACGACACTGGTCATCGTCGTCGGTAGCGCAAGCATTCCCACCGCAAGCGCTGCCTCACGGTAAATAAAGTCGGCCGACTCGCCACCGGCGCCTGTCAACTGGCCGGCCGCCCCGATGACAAACGCGGCGATACCGAACCCGATACCGCCGAAAAATAGCACAAACCCTAGATAGACATCAATTTCTCTGTCCGGTTCGCCAATATACGTGCGATACCACTCGAAGAGTCGTCCGTCATCGGTCCCATCTGTCATCGTTTTATCTCGGGCACGCTGGTAGGATTACTATCCAAACGCTATGTAATCAGTCTTTCCCGGGACCGCAGTAAGGACTTTACCTTCCCCACCGTTACCGTCAGCTATGATATCGCTCGATGAGGCGGTCACGTCGCGCCTCGAATCCCACGGTCAGCGATTCGAGGTACTTGTTGACCCGGACGCAGCACTGGCGATCAAACGCGGGGAGTTCGACGGTGACCTGGAAGATGTCATCGCTGCCGAGGATGTCTTCGAGGACGCCGACCGCGGTGATCGACCCCCCGAGAACATGCTCGAAGAAGTCTTCGAGACCACTGATCCGATGGCGGTCATACCCGAGGTCATCAAACGCGGTGAGATACAGATAACGGCCGACCAACGACGCGAGATGATGGAACAGAAGCACAACCAACTCGTCCAGCGGATCACCCGTAATGCGGTCAACCCGCAGATGGATGACGCCCCCCACCCGCCCGACCGCATCGAGTCCGCCTTGGAGGAGACGGACTTCCGCATCGACCCGATGGAGCCCGTTGAGACCCAGGTCGATGACGCTCTCGACGCGTTGCGACCGGTGATCCCCATTCGCTTCGACGAGATCACTGTCGCGGTGCAGGTACCGGCTGACTACGCCGGCAGCGCACAGGCGCAGATACGGACTTTCGGCGAGCTTGAACGCGAGGAGTGGCAGGCCGACGGCTCGTGGGTCGGCGTACTGACGTTCCCCGCCGGGATGCAGAACGACTTCTACGATCTGGTCAACGAACACACGAGCGGCGAGGCCGAGACGCGAATCGTTAAAAACGAGGACGAAATCGGCATCCGATAGGCGGCGAGTCGCGGATTATCCCTTCTTGAAACCGACGAAGAAGCCACCGCTGAAGCCGGCCGAGACAGGTAGCGCAGAGACGAGTGACGTCATCCACCCCGGCGGTTGGCCGGACGCGGCCGCCCCCGCAGTACTCGTAGTGTTCTGTGCGACACCGTTGATAGCCTCCCAGTTCACTTGCAGAACCCCACGCGTCTCGAGGAACTTGAAAAGCGCTAGCTCGAGCCCGACGATGACCGCAATGAGCTTCGCTATCTTTTTGGCTGCGAAGCCGATCACGGCACCGATCACGGCCCCACTACCCAGTTCGAGTCCCATCTGCTGGAAATTGAAATCCAGTTGTAATGCTAGCCCTACCATACTGTATACCTTCTCATCAGGGTGTATATCTTTTGTGCTACATCGAGTGGGGGCTGTGGGGTTTCCACCCGACCTAGCAGATTAAATATTGGGCCGGCCTAAGTTGTGGTGAGTGACGGCGACACATACCGTAGACACGGCAGTTGTAGCCAAACGCGTCGACAGCGGCGAGGCTGATACGGAAGAGATACACGACCTCGCGCGGGCAGCCGGCTATGACATAGTCGGCGAGATAACCCAGACACGTACTGAAGACCCGGCCTATCACCTCGGAGAGGGGAAGGTGACACGGCTGGCTAACGCTGTGGCGCGCGAGGGGGCGACGACAGTTATCTTCGACAACCAGCTTGGCCCCTACCAGACGTACAACATCGGGAACGAGCTCCCACAAGGCGTGACAGTGATGGACAGGTTCCGTCTCATCCTCGAAATCTTCGGCCAACGGGCCCGGACTCGAAAGGCCCAACTCCAGGTCGAGCTCGCCGAACTGCGATACGAGCTGCCGCGGGCTGAAGCCAAGGCCAGCCTCGCGAAACGCGACGAACGCCCCGGATTCATGGGGTTAGGTGAGTACGACGAGTCACAAGAGGAAGACATCAAAAAGCAGATCGCCAACATCCGCGACGAGCTCGAATCCATCGAGGAGACCGAGCGACACCGGCGCAAGCAACGGCGCGAGTCGGGCTTCGACCTCGTTGCGTTGGCGGGCTACACCAACGCCGGCAAATCGACACTGTTGCGCCGGCTCGCTGAGGACCTCGACGTGGACCAGAACGAGGGTCTCCATCCGGACCTCGACACCACGGCCGAGAGCGAGAACCGACTCTTCACAACGCTCGGGACAACCACCCGCCGCGCCGCGGTCGGTAAGCGGGAGGTGCTCGTCACTGACACTGTCGGCTTTATCCAGAACCTGCCACACTGGCTCGTCGAGTCGTTCAAATCGACGCTCGACTCCGTCTACCGGGCAGACCTTGTCCTCCTTGTCGTCGATGTCTCCGAGTCAGTCGAGGAGATACGCGAGAAGCTAGTGACGAGCCACGACACCCTCTATGAGCGCAACGAGGCCCCTATCGTGACGGTGCTGAACAAAACTGACAAGATCGAGGATACAGAAATCCAGCGCAAACGAGAGGCTCTCTCCGCGCTGGCACCCAACCCAGTCGCCGTTAGCGCCGCGGACGGGCTCAACATCGACTCGCTGGCTGAGCGCATCGACGCCGAACTGCCCGATTACGAACGGGAACGGCTCGTCCTCCCGATGACCGACGAGACCATGAGCGTCGTCTCTTGGATCCACGACCACGCCCACGTCGAGACCGTCGACTACGGTGACGAGGTCGTTATCGAGTTCGAGGCCCGCCCCGCCATCGTCGAGCAGTCCCGGTCGAAGGCGGGTGACCTCGTGGGCGCGTCGGCCTGAGACTGTCTGCTGTAAGCCGTTTTCGGGATTCGTAACCCAGGAAATCACCGGTACGTCGCTATACGGGTCGACAGAACGATTGATAGAAGTCGCCTCCGACAGACCCCAGCGAATATCTATCAGTGTCGACCCGTATACAATGAGGATTAGCAGTCCCACAGTACGCCCGGCACCGCTTCCAGCAGATCAGTCGCGACCAGTCCGGAACCGTATTGTTCACCCACCGCGTCGCCGGCAGCGCCGTTGACGTAGGCGCCGATTTCGGCGGCGTGTGTCGGTTCGAGTACGCAGGCCAGCGCGCCCGTCACACCTGCCAACACGTCCCCGGTCCCGCCAACGGTCATCCCGGCGTTTCCGGTTCGGCTGACTCGCGTGCGCTCCCCGTCGGAGATTACGTCATAGGCACCCTTGAGTAAGATTGTGTGACCGATATCGGCGGCCAACGCCGCTGTTAGGTCGGTCCGTTCGCGCCAGTCGTCACTGGTTTCCCCACCCATTTTGTGGAACTCGCCTTGGTGGGGCGTACAGATGAGGGTGGCGTTGGTGTCGACCTCAGGGACGACCTGAAGAGCGTCGGCGTCGACGACTGCGACGCCTTTGAACTGGTCTAAGAGCTCGATGACCGCGTCTAGCGTCGTCTCGGCTCTGCCCAGTCCCGGCCCCAGCACGAGCGTATCGTGGTCGGCCGCGAGGTCGGTGAGCCAGCCGACGTGGGTCGGCGCGAGCCGGTTGCCGTCGTATCCGTGGACGATGAGGTTCTCGCTGTACCCCTGTATCTCGCGAGCGACCGGTTCGGGCGCGGCGACACGAACGAGGTCCACACCCGCCCGTAGCGCGGCCTGTGCCGACAGCGCCGGTGCGCCGGTGTAGGGACCACCACCGACGACGAGCACCTCGCCGTTGACTCCCTTGTGACTCGTGGGTTCGCGTGCGAGTCGCTGCAGATCACCGCGCTCGACGAACTGTTGGGCAGCGGCGGGGATGCCGATGTCTGCGACAGTGACTGACGCCTCGAGCGCTGCCAGACCGGGTTTCGTGTCGTGGAACGTGATAACATGATCCGCATCGACGGCGTTGGCAGCAAGGTCGCCCGTCTCGCAGTCGAGTCCGGAGGGAACATCCACAGAGATGACCGTGGCTTCGGATTGCTTCATCGCCGTAGCGACAGTGGCGGCCGGTTCACGTAGCGCGCCGTTGACGCCGGTGCCAAGCATCGCGTCGACCACGAGGCCAGGGTCCCTGAGATCGAACGATGTGCTGTCGCGGACCTGCTCGGTTGGGTAGTCGGCCGACTGGAGAGCGTCCCAGTTTGCCCGCGAGATATCCGTCGTGATGGTTTCTGGGCGACCCAGCAGGCAGATCCGAAGGTCGTACTCATCGAGAAACCGTGCCGCAACGAGCCCATCGCCACCGTTGTTCCCGCGGCCGGCGACGATGGTGACGTGTGTGCCGGGGTCGGCGTGTTTGCGAACGGCCTGCGCGACGCTGTGGCCGGACGATTCCATCAGTTGCGTGCGCGGGACCCCCAACGCCTCGGTGTTTGCGTCGACAATGGCCATCTCGGAGCCAGTGAGCATAGCGGCGTTTGGCCCGCCATGCTCCTAACGGTGGGGGACGAAAGCGTCTGGGGTCCCCGTAGCCAGTTCAGTACCGTATTTTAAACCCGTCTATACCCTGGGGCTCCTCTTGTTCGACCTCGACTGTGCTGACGCTGGCCATCTCACTGCCACTGTAGCAGAAGTCGACCATCGCGTCGACGGCTTTGGGGTCGCCCTCGAACACTGCCTCGACGCGGCCGTCGTCCAGATTCTTCACCCAGCCGTCGACGCCCTTCTCCTGTGCGGTGTCCCGTGTCGTCGCCCGGAAAAAGACGCCCTGGACGCGACCTGAGACGTAGACATGTGCTCGCTCTCGTGGCATGGGCCGGCCTTCGCCCGGCTTGTAGTTATGTCTCGTGGTTAGCAGTTGTCTCTGCCGTCTCCGCCGCGAACTGATAACTCTCTGCGCGCCGCTGCATAAGTATACGGGTCGACAGAAGCCCTGATAGATATTCGCCGAGGTCTGGCGAGCCGAATTCTATCAATCGGTCTGTCGACCCGTATAGGTCCCCCGCCACATACTTTACCGACGCGTGCCAATGAATAGCTGTTCGGAAGGGTGGCTCAGTGGTAGAGCGCTGCCGGCCAAAATGCCAGAAAACGGCCTGGCAGTTTTCCCTCGCAGGGCTCCGCGTGGTTCGAATCCCGCCCCTTCCATCGTGTTCCGAATCCGGCCGATGTCGCCAAGTCAACGCTGTTATTTATATGTCTGATTTGATAACTGGAGTCCCTGAAGATATGTACCACCGCTGGGCGACACGTGTTTCAGTCCGTCACAACCACTAACTGAGACGCCACTGCCAGCTAACAAAGCATACAAAATTATACGGAAGGGGTGGGGAGATATTGGCACCAATTTGATGCCGTATAAATGATGGTGGACCAGAAATAAAATCTTTACCCCTAATTATTAGCCCTGATTCTCTCACACACCGTCGGCCTGATCGCTATCTACCTGACGTTCAGTCATTAGATATAAATCTTTCCCATAGCTGTGGCAGCGACAGCCGTCATGGTGTATATACGAATCTCCCGGCCGTCGGTCCACACGTGCGACAGATGGTTGAAACCACTCCCCGTGACGCACTCCGGCAGTTCGTCACTGCACCGGTTCGCGTATCGACGTACAAACGACTCGTCTACCTGCTGCTTGCGTTCCCACTCGGGATGGCGTACTTCATCGCGTTCACCACGGCATCCTCGCTTGGAATGGGCCTCGCATTCACGCTCGTCGGTATCCCGTTGTTAGTCGTGACGCTCATTGCGACGACCGGCGCAGCCGAGTTGGAGGCCCGCCTCGCCGAACTGCTGTTGGGTCGGGAGACGGCTCATCCCCGCTCACTGCGAGCGTCACTCGACACCGACGAGGGATACGCGGTTGCGCTACGACGCTTCCTCGCGGAGCCGAC
>JAQCNK010000189.1 GCA_028275075.1 Haloarcula sp.
CGCCGCGTGCGCCAAGAAGACTGGAAGCTACCGGTCGCTCTCGTTGCTTCTGACACCGACCCGGATCGGATCGAGGCAGCTCTCTCGGCCGGCGTCACGGAGTATCTCGCGTCGTGGTCGGATGATCGGAGCGCGGAACTGGCCGCCCGTATCGAGGCACACATCAACACTCCGTCACTGGATAGCTTCGTCCAGGCGGAGCGCTGGGAGACACTTGCCAGAGGGTTCGCTCACGACGCGAAGAACCCGTTGAACGTCGTCACTGGTCGACTCGAACTGATCGACGGCGAGGACACACACACTGATGCCGTCACCCGCTCGGTCAGGCGGGTTGAGTCACTCCTGGAGGAGTTATCGACCGTCGCAACGGTTCGGGGCTCTATCGACGGCTCCGACGCTGTCGACCTGGCCGAGATGGCTGAGGCGGTGTGGCGCGATTTCGGTGGCCCGGAAGAGCGATTGCACGTCGAGACTGACCGCACAATCGCGGCGAGCAAGGACTGTCTGCGCCTCATTTTCGAGCGACTCTTCGATAACGCTGTTGTCCACGCTGGGGAGGACACCACGGTTACTGTCGGTGACACCGAGACGGGATTCTACGTCGCGGACGACGGGCCAGGTATCTCTGAAAACGACCGTGACCGCATCTTCGAGCAGGGATACGGGACGGTCCGCGAAGGGGAAGGGTACGGCCTGTTCGTCGCAGACAGTGCCGCCGCGGCCCACGGATGGGAGATCGTCGCCGGTGAGAGCGAGAGCGGCGGCGCCAGATTCGATATCCGAGCGCGGTAGTATGACCATCGAACCGTGAGACGCGGGACCAACAGACAACGCAAGAAAGTGGCGTAGTTTCCGCACAAACGGCCATAACAGGCGAGTATACTGGGCATCGATTGTGGTATGTGCATTCCGGTGGTGGTATAAGGACTGAATCTGAAACTTTGGCTATGCCCCACACTTGCCGGAACTGTAAGCGGACGTTCGGGACCGAACTCGAACTCGAACTCCATCTGGACACCTGTTCTGCCGGCCAGTTGTACTGCGACGAGTGCGGCGGACGGTTCACGGAGCGGGCCGCCACGGAGGATGGATGGCACTATCGCTGCCCGAACGAGGACTGCGACGGTAGCGGTATCGACGATAACATCCATCAGGTATCCGACACGCGAGTTGCAAAGCAGTAGTTTCGGTCGTTCTATGATGCAGACGGTTGTTGTAGCATCCCGATGATTGACTGACGCGTGGACCGTCGATACCCGGGAGGCGACGACCACCAGGTGTCCGTGCAACATCGTAGTCGGTCTCGCCCAGCGAGAGCGGCATTATCAGAACAGATAGGGCAGCACCAAGGTATAGGTTAGTCCGGTCATAACTGCTCGCCAGATGATAGACGCCCGTGACCTTCGCAAGGAGTACGGCGATTTCGTCGCCGTCGAGGGGAGTACGTTCTCCGTGGACCAAGGTGAAGTGTTCGGGGTCATCGGTCCCAACGGGGCCGGGAAGACGACTACCCTGAAGATGCTGGCCGGACTGCTCGAACCGACGGGTGGCACTGCCGAGATCGCCGGTCTGGACACCGAGACGACGGAGATGCGCGAGCAGCTGGGCTTTCTCCCGGAGGAGTCACCACTGTACGAGGAGATGACGCCAATCTCCTATCTGAAATTCTTTGCGGACCTCTACGACGTGCCAGCCGACGTTGCCAAAGAGCGAATGCACGAGACGCTAGACGAACTGCAGTTGGAACACAAGCAGCGCAAGCTCGGCGATATGTCCAAAGGGATGAAACGGAAAGTGGCAATCGCTCGCTCGCTGATCAACGATCCGGACGTGCTGATCTACGACGAGCCGGCGTCGGGGCTGGACCCCCTGACGACGAACTACGTCATCGAGTTCACGCAACAGCTCGCCGAGGACGGCAAGACAATCGTCTTTTCGGCGCACAACCTCTTTCACGTCGAGTCCATCTGTGACCGCGTGGCCATCATGAACGAGGGCCAAATCGTCGCAAGCGGCGACCTCGACGAGCTACAGGCGGAGTACGGCGAGACTCGGTATCAGGTTTACACGACGGTCGAGGTGGCCGACGCCGTCCGCGAAAACGGGAACTTCCGGACGCAAGTCGACAGCATGGATGCCGTTGAGGAGACACGGACCGCCGCCGAAGACGCCGGCGGTCAGGTGGTCGATATCCGTACAGAGGAATCTAGTCTCGAAGAAGTGTTCCTCAACGTCGCCGAAGCCGGCACACGCGGGACCCGGTACGTCGGGGAGGACGGCGAGTAGATGCGGCCCAAGAAGCTGCTGCGGGTCGCCAAATGGGAAGTGACGAAGAACGCGGGTGGTGTAAACAGACGAACAGTCGTCGTGATGGCGCTGGCCATCCTCGCGATGGGTGCAGTCGCGGCCGTCGCCGTCAGCGGCGGCGGTCCCGGACTGGACGCGGACATCTACCGGGTCGGCGTCGAGGAGTCGAACCCGTACTACGAGGTCGTCGACGACGACCCGAGCTTCCGGGTCCAATCGCCGGACACTGAGGCGTTCGAGCGAGGAGATCAGGAGCTCACGTTCTACGGTCCGAACCGACTCAGCCGCCCACAGACAGAGAAACAGTCGGCCGCGCTAGAAGCGCTCCGGAGTAGCACCGAAGCGTACAACGACCGGACGATGGCCCGGGCCGAGAACCAGACCGCGGCGTTCCCGGTTGCGGTAACGCTTGTGTACCAGACGCAGAATGGGACCAGCCCACTGGATACGCGAACTGAAGCGACCAGTGGCGACGGATCGGACACCGACGAGAGCGGGAGCGACGGACAGGGTGGAGACGGCTCGACGGCGACAGACAGTGGCTCCGCTGGTGGCGGCAGTGACGGGACTGGTGGTGACGAAACGAGTCGAACTGACGACGAGGAAGCCGCGGCCGGTAGCGGCGGCGCGAACCTGGGCGGTATCGGGGCTCGGCTCACCGGCGATGTCGAGAGCGGGACCCCCGGCGATATCGCACCACCCTTCCCCTTCGAGTCGCTCGTACTCGCCTTTCTCTACATTGTGCCGATGAACTTCGTGATTCAAGCGTACGGCTCCTCAATGCTCTCGGAGCGACTGAACCGGCGGGGTGAACTGTTACTGGTCACGCCCGCCTCACGTGGGGATATCATCGGCGGGAAGACGCTTCCGTACTTCCTCGCCGCGATGGGTGTCGCGACGGCTATCACGGCCCTGCTTCGGTTCTCCGGCATCTCCCCCAGCGGGAGTCCCGTCGCCGTCCTCGCAGTCTTGCCTATCGCCATGCTCTTTTTGGCGGCGACGTTCTGTGGCGCGATGTTCGCGCGGTCGTTCAAAGAACTCACCTTCGTCACCGTCACGATCACGGTGACGCTGACCTCCTACGCGTTCGTGCCGGCCATCTTCACGGACGTGACGCCGATCGCACTCATCTCGCCGCTGACACTGGTCGTGATGGACCTCACCGGTCGGAGTATCTCGCTGGGCGAATTTGTGTTCTCGACTGTCCCGCCGCTGGCGACCGCGCTGGTGTTGTTCGGGCTTGGCGCGGGGCTGTACCGCGAGGAGGATATGTTCACCCAGCGCTCGATTCCGCTGAAAGTACTGGATGCGCTGGCGGGGCAGATCAAATCCCGCAAGAGCGCACTGAAGATGTCTGCCATCCTCATCCCGTTCGTCATCGTCGCCGAACTCGGCGCTATCGCGTTCCTGTTTGTCCTCGATTCGGTGTCGCTGAACGTCTTCGGGACGAACCAGTCGCTGGGTATCGTCCTCGTGTTGGGCGTCGTCGCCGTGGTCGA
>JAQCNK010000192.1 GCA_028275075.1 Haloarcula sp.
GGGAAGGATCTCGGACTGGAGGCGCTCGAACACTACCAGCGGACCAAGAGCGTCTACGTGAACCTCGACGAGCCCGAACTGTAGCCCGGATTCCGTGCCTCGGGCACCGTGGAGGGACTGGTGGCACCACCCCTTCACCCGTAAACACATTTTTATATTGCGAATTAACACAGTAATACACCTATGACAGAGGGTACCGAGCAGCGCAGGGGAGCATCGACGAACCGCGCCCGTTCCAGCCGCCGAAAGTTCCTTGCGGCGGCGGGGGCCGGGACCGCGACTGCACTCGCCGGGTGCTCCGCGCTCGCCGGCGGTGGGGGCGGTAACGGGAGTACCGCCGGTGAAAGCGGGAGCGGGCCGGACTTCAGCGGCGAGACGCTCCGGGTGATGGTCTGGAGCGGGAACTACGCCGACCGCTTCGAGGAGACCATCAAGCCGATGTACGAGGAGCGGACCGGCGGCACTCTGCAGGTCAACCGCGGGTGGAACGAGATCCTGGCGCAGATCCGGTCGGCACCCGAGGACGAGCCGCCGTTCGACGTCACCATCACCGAGGGGTATTTTTATCTCCTCGGCCGCGCAGACGACCTGTTCCTGCCGGTGCGGAGCGAGAACGTCCCGAACATGGACGAGGTCATTGACTACTACACCGACTTCCGGACGACGGAGTTCGGCGTACCGATCGACGGGGCGCCGACGACGCTCATCTACCGGAACGACCAGGAGTTCGAGCCGAGCGAGTGGGCCGACCTCGCCTCCGATACCGTCCAGAACAGCAACGGGATCGGGATCGACAAGGGGTTCTGGTGGTTCCCACAGCACGACGCTGCGGTCGCGATGGACGAGATGGAACTCGCCGGGGAGGTGTACGACGAGGAGATGACGATGGAGGTCTTCGACTACATGGCAAGCGAGTGGCCGATCCAGGGGTGGGCCACCTCCGGCGAGGACATCTGGCAGTTCTTCGAGAACGGGATCATCGACTACGCGCAGTGGTACTACGAGCAGACCGCCTTCGACATCGGCGACTACGACAGCCTGAGCCACACCGCCCCGGAGCGGAACAGCGGGTTCGTCAATCACTGGTGTCCGGTTCGCGGCACCGACAAACGGCGGATGGCGGAGGACTTCCTGAACTTCCTGCTCGACGCCGACACCCAGACGACGTGGTCGGAGAACAGTCCCACGCTGTTCACCAACGAGAACATGGAGTATGCGACCGAGAAGCTGAACGAGGATCTCCCGAACAACAGCGAGGAGGCAGGCCTCATCGCGTGGCCGGAGTTCGACTATGTCAACTCGAACTTCGAGAAGTTCGCCGACCGGGTCTCAGAGATGGAGGCGAACTCCGGGTGATGATGTCGGGAGCGGGACCATCGCACGGCCGGACCGGACGCGAGATGGTGTAACCACGGAGCCACTGCATGTCAGATATCGAACTACAGGCGATATCGAAGTCCTACGGTGATCTCCAGGCGGTTGACGACGTCGACCTGTCAGTCCGGGACGGGGAGTTGCTCTGCCTGCTCGGCCCCAGCGGGTGTGGGAAGTCGACGACGATGCGGATGATAAGCGGGCTCGAGACGCCCACATCCGGTGAGGTGTACATCGGCGGCGAGAACGTAACCGGCCAGGCCGCGTACGACCGCGATACCTCGATGGTGTTCCAGGACTGGGCGCTGTTCCCGTACAAGACCGTCCTGGAGAACGTCGCGTTCGGGCTCAAAATGCGCGGGGACGGCTCCGAAGAGCGAACCGAGCGGGCCGGCGAGATGCTTAAGCGCGTGCACATGGATGGCTTCGAGGAGTCCAACCCCACCGACCTCTCCGGCGGGCAAAAGCAGCGCGTCGCCTTGGCCCGGTCGCTCGCAGTCGACCCCGATGTGCTCCTCCTCGATGAACCGCTGTCGAACCTCGACAAGCGACTCCGCGAGGAGATGGAGATCGAACTCAAGGATATCCACGAGGAGTTCGACAAAACGTTCGTCCACGTCACCCACAACCAGGACGAGGCGTTCACCCTTGCCGACCGGATCGGGATCATGAACGACGGCCGGTTGGTGCAGGTCGGGACGCCGACCGAGGTGTACCGAAATCCCACGAACCGCTTCGTCGAGGAGTTCCTCGGCGACACCAATTTCATCGCTGGGGAGGTGGCCGGCGTCGACGACGGGTACGGCCGCCTCTCGACGGAGTTCGGCGCGACGATCCGGCTGCCGGCGTTCGATGCGGTCAGTCCGGGAGCGCGGCTTACCGTGTCGCTTCGGCCGGAGTTCATGCGAATCCAGCGGCCGGACGAGACCAACAACTCCGAAGCGACAACCGCCCGGGCCGACGGCGCCGGCGGCGACACGATGACCGGAACGGTCACGAACACCATTTACCGCGGGTCGAGGATCCGCTACGTGGTGGATGTCGGCGGCGAGCAGCTGTTCGTCGAGCAGAGCGTGACGGATCAGACCGGGATTGAGGAGGGAGAAGGGGTCGAACTCGGGTGGACCACCGACGACATCCTCGTGTTCAGTCCCGACGGCAGTCGCGTGAGGGGAAGGTAATGAGCGTCGAAACGCCGGATACGATCGTAGATCGGCTCTGGGCGCCGTTCGAGGCGCAGTCTGGCTCCAAGCGGTCGCTGCTTCTGATGAGTCCGCTGATCCTGTTCGAACTGCTGGTTTTCGTTGTTCCGTTCGTCATACTCGTCCGGATCAGCGTCAGCGAGCAGGCCCAGAGCCTCCCGTACGCCGAGGGGACCTTGACCCTCGCATCGTACGTTGAGGTGCTGCAGTCGGGGCTCCTCCAGGGCATTATCGTCTACTCGTTCAAACTCGGCGTCATCGCGACCGTCATCACGGTGCTGCTCGCGACGTTCTACGCGTACGCGACGTGGCGTGCCGATGGTCTACGCAAGTCGGCGCTGTTGTTTTCGGTCGTGTTACCGCTTCTGACGACGCTCGTGATCAAAACGTACGCGTGGGTGCCGCTACTCGCCCCGAGCGGCACCGCGAATAATCTCCTGCTCGCGGTCGGCCTGCTCGGTTCGCCGATCCAGGTCGTGCCGAACACCCTCGGCGTGGTCGTCGGACAGGTGTACATCGTTTTTCCCTACGCGATGCTGGCGATCTACAGCGTCCTCTCGACCGTCGAGTGGGAGCTGGTCGAGGCGGCCCGAGATCTCGGCGCCGGCCGGGTGCGGTCGTTCTTCGAGGTCGTCCTCCCCGAGATCATGCCGGGGATCACCGTGGCGACGATCATCTCCTTCGCGTGGAGCGTCGGCGCGTACTCCGCACCGGCGCTGCTCGGGGCGGGGAGTGACCGACCGTTCGCGCTCGAAGTCCAAGAGCAGATGCTCCTGAACTTCAATTGGCCGGTCGCGACCGCGCTGTCGACGATCATGCTCGTGTTGATGTTTGTGAGCATCGTGTGCATCTACGCCGTGCTCGGCCGCTTCGGAGGTGACATCTCGAATGCAACGTAACTCCGACAGGCTACAGATCGCTGCGTTCCGGGTGGGCTACGCCGCGATCTTCGCGGCGATGCTCCTGCCGCTGTGTATCGTGATCGCGACCTCGTTTTCCGCGTCGGGTAACCTCCAGTTCCCGCCGGAGGG
>JAQCNK010000202.1 GCA_028275075.1 Haloarcula sp.
CCCCTCCTCGTTGGAGGAGACGTCCACCGGCGAGGTACCGTCCTCGCCGAACTCGAACTGGACGATGGTGTCGCTCGTGTCTCGGACGGTCCCGTCGTACTGGGTCTCCAGTTCCGAGAGTGCGTTGATGAGACGGCGCTGGAGGTAGCCGGACTTCGACGTACGAACGGCCGTGTCCACCAGCCCCTCGCGACCACCCATCGCGTGGAAGAAGAACTCTTTGGGGCCCAGGCCTGAGCGGTACGAGGACTCCACGAAGCCGTGCGCGTCCGAGGAGAGATCGTCCTCCTCGAAGTGGCTCAGGGTTCGGTTCTCGTAGCCGCGGTTGATGCGCTCGCCCCGAACTGCCTGCTGGCCGACACAGCCGGCCATCTGGGTCAGGTTCAGCATCGACCCACGCGCGCCGGACTCGGCCATCACGACGGCCGGGTTGTCGTCGGCGAAGTGGTCCTCAGCGATGTCACCGGCGGAGTCACGCGCCTTGCCCAGCGTCTGCATGATCTTCATTTCGAGGGTCTCGTCGACCGTCCGGCCGGGTAGTGACTCCAAGTCGCCCCGGTCGTAGGTCTCGATGAGTTCCTCGACGCGGTCGTAGGCGTTGCCGATGGCGTCGTTGATCTGCTCTTCGGCCTCGCGGGGGATCGACTCGTCGTCGATACCGATGGAGAACCCGAAGTGCATAATCGAACGCATCGCCAGGGCGGAAATCTCGTTGACCAGAATTCGCGCCCGGGTCTTCGAGTAGTCCTTGGCAATGGTGTCGACGACCTCGCCACCGAAGGCACCGACGCCGTCTTCGTCGATAGTTCCCGAGATCATCTGGCCGTCCTCGATGACAACGTTGTCGCCGGCCGAGGACGTGAAGTCTAGGTTGAGGTCGTCGGGCAACAGCTCCGAGAACAGCGTTCGGCCGGTCCAGTACGGCTCACCGGTGTCGTCGTCGACGGCTTCGCCGTCTCCGTCTCGTTGGGTCTCCGACCCAACGCGCTCCCCGTCTGGCTCGGGTAGCTCGTCAATGCGCGTCGCTCGCAGCATATCCAGGGCCTGGGTCTCGTTGAACCGCGGGTTGGTGTGGGTCAGCAGGTAGGTCCCGGAGATGTGGTCCTGAATCGCGCCGATGATGTTCTCGCCGAACCGCGGCGAGAGCATCTGTTCTTGCACCCGCATCAGAACTCGGGCCTCCGCGCGGGCCTCCTCGTTCTGGAGGGCGTGCATGTTCATCTCGTCGCCGTCGAAGTCAGCGTTGTACGGCGGACAGACGACGGTGTTGAGACGGAACGTCTTGTACGGCATCACGACCACTTCGTGGGCCATGATAGACATCCGGTGGAGCGACGGCTGGCGGTTGAAGATGATGATATCGCCGTCGACCAGATGCCGGGAGACTTCCCAGCCGGGCTCGACCTTCTCGGCGAGTTCCTCACAGTTTTTCTCCGTGACCTTCAGCCGGCGGCCGTCGGGCCGGCGGACGTAGTTCGCCCCTGGGTGGCCCATCGGGCCGTTGGCGACGTAGCGGCGGGCCTTTTCCAGATTTCGCTCGTTGGCGTTCATCGTCTGGGTCATCTCACGGGCGACCCGTTCGGGGACACCGACCTCGTTCAGCGAGAGGGTCGGGTCCGGCGAGATGACGGTACGAGCCGAGAAGTTGACGCGCTTCCCCGACAGGGAGCCACGGAAACGGCCTTCCTTACCCTTCAGTCGCTGGGAGAGGGTCTTCAGGGGCCGCCCGGAGCGGTGTCGCGCCGGCGGCGTCCCCGATATCTCGTTGTCCATGAACGTGGTGACGTGGTACTGCAGCAGTTCCCAGAGGTCCTCGATGATCAGCTGTGGGGCACCGGCCTCGCGGTTCTCCATGAACCGCTGGTTGATGCGGATAATATCCACGAGCTTGTGGGTCAGGTCGTCCTCACTACGCTGGCCGTTATCCAGCGTGATAGAGGGGCGCGCCGTCACCGGCGGCACCGGCAGCACCGTCAGAATCATCCACTCGGGCCTGGATCGGGCGGGGTTCATTCCCAGCACTTCGATATCCTCATCCGGGATATCCTCGAACCAGTCCCGGATGTCGGAGGGCATCAGCTTGTTCATGTCCTCCTCGGTGAGATCCACTGAGAGGGCCTTCTCGATGGCCCGCCGGTCGTCCTGTCGTGGGCGGAAGTCACCGCTGATGATCTCCTGGACGCGCCCGCCATCGATGCCGGTCTCTTCGGCGAGGTCGCTGGGGGCGATACGCTCGTCGGCTTCCTCCATGGCCTCGGCGATGAGGCCGGGGTACTCCGCCGAAAGCACCTGCTGGACCTCGTAGTAGGTCGTTGGCTTCTCGTGTTTGATGTCGTACTGCTTCTCGCCACAGAACGGGCAGTTGTCCTTCTTGCGGGCCTGTCGGATGGCGGCCTTGGTCACGTCGTTTAAGTCCCTGCCGAGGTCCTGTGTCCGGGTGAGTCGGTCGCGGAACTCGTCGCGCTCGTTCTCGTCGAGACAGAGCCGGGAACACTCCCGGCAGGTACCCCGAAGCAGGCGGCGGATGAGCTTCGCGAAGCCGACGTGGATGACGGGCGCGGCGAGTTCGATGTGGCCGAAGTGGCCGTTACACGAGCCGCTGTGTTTCCCGCAGGTCTTACACTCCAGCCCAGGGTCGATAACCCCGAGTCGCGGGTCCATCAGCCCCATGTCGATGGGGAAGCCGTCATCGTCGTAGGTGTCGGCCGTGATCACTTTCGTAGCCGACATCTCGCGGTACTCCTCGGGGTCCATCAGCCCGAAGCTGAGTTGTCCGATCTCCTGTGGTGTTTGCTGTGAGCTCATCTTAGACTGCGTCCTCCAGTTCGATCCGCGGGGCGATACCCAGCGCCTTCATCTCGTCGAGGAGGAGCTTGAACGCGTAGGACATCTCGACCTCGTGAATGTCAGTCTCCTCCTCGCAGTTCGGACAGTAGATACGTCGCTGTTCGACGTTCTCGACGGCGGTCATCCCGCACTGTCCACAGACGTTGATCCACTCGCGGTCGGACTCATCGAGCAGGCGCTCTTTGAGCGCCATCGCCGCACCGTGCCCGATGAGCACGTCCCGCTCCATCTCACCCACACGGAGACCACCCTCGCGGGCGCGCCCCTCGGTGGGCTGGCGAGTCAGCACCTGCACCGGCCCGCGCGAGCGGGCGTGCAGCTTGTTCGAGACCATGTGGTAGAGCTTCTGGTAGAAGATATCGCCCACGAAGATGTCCGCGTCAATCTTCTCGCCGGTGATACCGGAGTACATCGTCTCCTTACCAGACGAATCGAAGCCGTGTTCCTCGAGGGAGCCACGTAGTTCGTCCTCGTCCTCACCGGTGAAGGCGGTGCCGTCGACGCGGCGACCTTCCAGTGCGCCGACTTTCCCGCCGATCATCTCCAGAATGTGACCGACAGTCATCCGCGACGGCAGGGCGTGAGGATTGATCACGAGGTCCGGAACGACTCCCTCCTCGGTGAAGGGCATGTCTTCCTGGGGCGCGATGTGGCCGACGACACCTTTCTGGCCGTGCCGCGATGCGAACTTGTCCCCGAGTTCGGGGATCCGCTCGTCGCGCACGGAGACCTTCGAGAGTTTGGAGCCGTCCTCACCCTCCATCAGGGTCACCGTGTCAACGACGCCAGATTCGCCCGAGCGCATCGTCACGCTCGTCTCGCGTCGCTTCTGTGGGGAGAGACCGCCCATGTCGTCCGGTTCTTCGAGGAACCGGGGCGGCGACGTTTTCCCCAGCAGGACGGCGTTCTCGCCGACCTTCGTCTCAGGGTTGACGAGCCCGTCGTCGTCAAGATGCGTGTAGGCTTCCTCGCCGCGAGCGCCACGGACGTCCTCGTCTGGCATCTCGAAGCGGTCTTCCTGACCGCCGGGATAGCGCCGTTCCTCGCCCTCGTAGGTCCGGAAGAAATGGGAGCGGGCGAGTGCACGGTCGACCGACCCCTTGTTCATCACCAGCGCGTCCTCGATGTTGAACCCCTCGTAGCTCATGACGGCGACGACGAAGTTCTGTGCGGCCGGGCGGTCGTCGTAGCCGATCTGCTCGGTGGTCTGGGTCTTGACCATCGAGAGCTGCGGGTAGTGCAGCAGGTGCTGGCGCGTGTCCGGCCGGATGCGGTAGTTCGCGCTCGGCAGGCCCAGCGACTGCTTGATCATCCCCGACCCCATCGTAATCCGGGGGGAGGCGTTGTGTTCGGGGTACGGAATCATCCCCGCGCCGATACCGAACATCAGCTGCGGGTCGACTTCGAGGTGGGTGTGGTTCTCGGTGAGTTCGTCTTCGTCGACCCCGACGAGGATGTCCTCTTCCTCCTCGGCGTCGATGAACTCCACGAGGCCGCGCTCGACGAGTTCCTCGAACTCCAGATCGTCGTTCTTGACGGCCTCGACCTGTGCGTCGGTCATCAGCGGCTCGCCGTTCTCGACGACCAGCAGCGGACGGCGCGCTCGGCCGGCGTCGGCGTTGATGATGACCTCGTCGGTGCGGCCCTTCACAGAGACGTTGACCATCTGGGAGACGTCTCCCCGACGGCGGGCCTGTCGCACCTGTTCAGCGAGCTGTTCGGGGTCGGGATGTGTCCCGACCAAACTACCGTTGACGTATACCTTGGCTTCTCGACTCTGACTCATGTTAGTCGTCCGCAGGCTGCTGTTCGATAGACTCGATACCGGGGATGCCCTGGACCCCCATATCCGCGAGTTCTTGTTTGAGCTCCTGTCCGTCGGCGATATCCTGTGACAGCTCCATCGCCTGTGCGAAGTTCTTCACCAGCCCGCAGTTCGGGCCCTCAGGCGTCTCGGAGGGACAGATGCGACCCCACTGGGTCGCGTGCAGGTCCCGTGCTTCGAAGTGTGGCTGTGAACGGGAGAGCGGCGAGCGCAGACGGCGCAGGTGTGAGAGGACACCCATGAAGTCCGTGCGGTCCACCAGTTGGGACACACCGGAGCGGCCGCCCACCCAGTTCCCCGTCGCGATGGGGTGTTCGAGCCGCTCAGTCAGCACGTCCGAGCGAACGACGGTGGAGACGGAAAGCTGTCGGTTACGCATGTTCGCGCGTTCGAGCTGGTATTTCACGTCCCGGGCCAGTTTATTCAACGCGGTCCGGAACAGGTCGGTCATCAGGTCGCCGCTGACCTTCAGACGCTTGTTGGCGTAGTGGTCCTTGTCGTCGGCCTCCCGACGCTCCAAGGCGAGTTCGAAACACGCCTCGGCCATCCGGCAGAGGTAGAACGCCTTGTTGATTCGGACTTCTTCCTCGTCGACGCCCTCCTCGTGGAGGTGGGGCAGAAGGTAGCGGTCGATGACGTAGTTCGCCCGCTTGAGCTGGTAGTTCTTGCCCTGTCCGGAGGCGACACGCTGCCCAAGCGTCTCGATGGCTTCCTCGGTCGTCTGGACCTCGGCTTCCTCCAGATTTTCCAGCATGAACTTCACGATTTCGGGGTCCTCGCTCACGCGATGGACAATCTCTTCGTCGGATTCCAGTCCGAGTGCACGGACCAGCGTCACGAAGTCAATCGAGCCCGAAACCGACGGGAACGACACTTCGAGCAGCCCGTCGCGGGTCCGCTCACAGAGGACCAGCGCTCGATACCCTCGCCGCTGGGAGAAGGTCTTTGCGACCTGGACTTCGTCGCCGTACTTGGTGTCGTATTCGGCCAGAATCTTGTTCGGTGCCAGGTCCTCGCTCGTCATCAGAACGCGCTCGGAACCGTTGACACAGAAGTAGCCGCCGGGGTCGGCCGGGTCCTCACCGATGTCGATGAGTTCGTTCTCGGTGAAACCGGCGATGTTACACTTGTTCGAACCGACCATGATTGGCATCCGCCCGATCTTGGTCTCGGTTCGGTCGACGACTTCCTCGGGTTCCTCTTCGCCGCCCCGCACGATGGCCAGTTCCATGAACACCGGCGCGGAGTAAGTGATGTTCCGGAGGCGGGCCTCTTGTGGGTAGAGGAGTTCCTCGCTCCCGTCGGCCTCCCGCACTCGCGGGGTGACGACTCGGACGTCGCCCAGTTCGACCCACACCGGTTCCTGGCCTTCTTTGTCGCCGATGTCAGTCTCGATGGTCTCTTTCTCGTCGACCACCTGCTGCATCCCTCTATCGAGGAACGCGTTGAACGAGCGGAAGTGGTGTTCGGCGAGCCGTTCCTTCGCGAAGTACTCACGTGAGATGGCGCGTCGGTCCTGTGTGTTCATTATTCGACCACCAGCCGATAGACAACGGCGGTATCGGTGGTTCGCGAGTCGCGTTCGATACGGATGACATCACCGACCGCAGCGTCGTCCGGCAGTCCGGGGTCGCTGCGTTTGATCTTCGGGAGATCGGTCTTTTTGATGTCGTACTCGTCGAGCACTGCTTCGAGATCGGCCTCGTCGACGATACTGTGGTCTGGGACAAGGTCGTGTTGACTTACATCTACCATGTGTGTGTGCGTGCGTGGGGCCTGTGGCTGGAGAAAGTGGCTGTCACGAGATACTACAGTTCGTTATATCCGGGCCACTAATAACACTTACCAAATTGGCCTGCAGTAGCTACTGGACCCCCGCCCCTGCGGAGGAAAAAGACTTGCAGTGACAATGAGTTCGGACAGACGAGATATAGAGGTTTGGGTCGCGTCAAGTGGTCGCATAGCAGGGCGCAGTCCTTTGGAAAGCCTTAATACTCCGACCGGGATACGATTGAGTGTAGTAAGGCAGCGTGCCCGGATGGTGTAGTGGCCCATCATACGACCCTGTCACGGTCGTGACGCGGGTTCAAATCCCGCTCCGGGCGTACTTTTGCGACGAACAATATCGTGAGTCGCAAATACGTGACGAGCGGATTTGAACCATGGAAGTCGCAGCGGCCGAACGGAGTGAAGCCGATCGTCTTCCTCCGGTTCAAATCCCGCTCCGGGCGTTCTTCGAAACTAAATCAACAAGCGACGCGTTTCATCGCGTCGCGTTCTGGGTTCGCTGTACGACCGCAAGCGATTTGAATCACGCAAACGTGGGCGTAGCAAGCGTTTACCCGAGTTCAACTCCCCTGCGGTCGTACTTTTGCGACGACCGAGCTTGTTAGTCACAACCACGTGATCGGCTGCCACTGCTCTGCACATGGTATACGGGTCGACAGAAGCCCTGATAGATATTCGCCGGGGTCTGGCTCTATCAATCGTTCTGTCGACCCGTATAGTACAGACATCATAATGACTATCTACCACCAGACAATATTACCAAGTGGTATGCAGGACTTCGATCAGTTCAGCGATGTCGGCGAGGCGGAAGTGACACGCGCAATCGGCCAGGAGTGGAGCGAGGAGTTCATGGACTTCTCCGATACCGAGGTCATCATCATCGGCGGCGGCCCGTCAGGGCTGATGGCCGCAAAGGAGCTCTCCGAGCGCGGCGTCGAGGTCATGGTCGTCGAGAAGAACAACTACCTCGGTGGCGGGTTCTGGCTCGGCGGCTTCCTGATGAACAAGGTCACGGTGCGCGATCCGGCCCAAGAGATACTCTCGGACCTCGATGTGGACTACCTCCAGTCCGACGAGAGCGACGGGCTGTTCGTCGCCAACGGGCCCGAGGCGTGTTCAGGGCTGATCAAGGCCGCTTGTGACGCGGGCGCGAAGATACAGAATATGACGGAGTTTACCGATATCGTCATCCGCGAGGACCACCGCGTCGGCGGTATCGTGATGAACTGGACGCCGGTCCACGCGCTGCCCCGTGAGATCACCTGCGTCGATCCTATCGCTGTGGAATCGGACCTTGTCATCGACGCGACGGGTCACGACGCCATGGCAGTGAAGAAACTCGACGAGCGAGGCGTCTTAGAGGGCGAGGGCCCCGAAGCGGGCGAGACGGGTATGGACCAGACCGGCGGCGACACATACGGTGCGCCTGGTCACGACTCGCCGGGCCACGACTCGATGTGGGTCGGCGAGAGCGAGGACGCAGTCGTCGAGCACACCGGGAAAGTCCACGACGGTCTCATCGCCACAGGAATGGCCACCGCGACCACGCACGGGCTGCCGCGCATGGGCCCGACCTTTGGCGCAATGCTCGTTTCCGGGAAGAAGGCTGCACAGGCCGCCCTGGACGAACTGCAGGTCGACGCGCCCGACGTGACGCTTTCGACGAGTGGGCCCGCGCCGGCTGACGACTAATACGACCCGTATATCCGTTCGTGTAACGATTCGCTCCCCGAAGTAGTGAAAAACGACTCATACGGTCGGTTGTAACGATTTACCGGTGATTTGCCGGGCCGGGTCCAGCAAATCCCGGCAATGGCTTACAACCGACCGTATGACGCCGTCGCCTCGACCGCAGGGCTTTATTTTCCGTCGTAGTGACCTCGCAGTTATGCAGGGGAAACCACCGGCCGCGTTGGGGAGTGGGGCGTACGTCGCAGGCGTGGTCGGAGCCGTTGCATTGCTTGGCGAGCCGTCCACCGCCACGGTCGCGGCCATCGCAGTCGGCGGGTTCTGTCTGGGTGTCGTCGCTGGCGGACTGGCGGTAACCCACAGTCAGCTCTTGGACCACAGGCTCACGTCGCGGTCCACCGGCGGGGCGCTGGTGGGGTTGGGCGTCTGGGTCACCTGGACCGGTGTGCAGTCCGGGGGCGACGGCCACTACCAGCTAGCCATCGGCAGTGTCTTTCTCGCCGTCGTCGGCTGGGCCGTAATGGTCGGACGTGAGCACCCAGCCGGCAACGGTGAAACGCTGGCGACACTCCCGCGGACGATGCCCCACGAGACCGCTGGCAACGGTCGGCGAGAACAGCTCAAGCGCCTCGGCGACGTGGGGGCTGTTGTCGTCGTCGCCGTGTTGTTCGCACGGGCGGTGACCCGGTCGGACCCATCAAGCTGGGTCTTTGCCGGCCTCTTCCTGGTGGTTACCCTCCCCGGAACGCGCTCGCGAGTCCGGCTGACCGACTCGGGACTGCTCACCACCCGGTACGTGTTCTGGCGAGTGCCGTTCGACCTATCACAGACGCCGTGGGCGGCGCTATACGGCTACGAGGCGACTGATGACCGACTCAGAATCGATACCAACTACGGACCGGATATCGTCTACGACCGCGACCAACTCGGGGATATCGACCACGTCGTCGGGGTGCTGGACGACCACATCCCGCAGCTGTGAGCCGTTCGCCCGGTGGCAAAACACTCTATT
>JAQCNK010000208.1 GCA_028275075.1 Haloarcula sp.
TCCACCGCATCGTATCGAACCGTACTTTCGCGGAACTCGTAGTCCATCGTTTCGGCGGTGAACGTCGGGCAAGAGATACGCTGCCCTTTCTTCCATCGTTCGACACACGCTTTGACGGCTTCGACGGCGCGTTTGATGGCGGCTTGGACGAGTTGTGCCTGTAGGTCTGTCTCCTCTCGAAGTTCGGTGGAGTGCGTCACGTTGCTCGTCGGAAAGGTCAAGTTTCACGACGGCAGTTCGGCGCACGTCTATGACTTCAGAGGGTATCCAACGGTAATTATACTTTGGGGAGTCAGTCGGTCGCAGTATGCCGGTTGTGTCGTACCATGTCGGTTTCCTCTCCGGCCTACTCACTCCCTTCGCTACGCTTCGGTCGCTCTCTTCTCGCGGGCCGCAGGCCCGCTCGAACGGTCAGCGGGACCTTCGGTCCCGCACGACTTGAGGCCGGAGGCTCCACCTCGAAAACGCTGAAACTATTTACAGATCAACCACACTACTATCGTGCGGTTGGGTGTGCATTGATTGGTATTGGCGACGTATAGTTCAGGTAGGCGTGTACGCAAACACAGCGTATAAAAACAATCGCACCGTCATCAACTGGTGTGAACCGCATTCAAGCAACTAACTCTATATCGGCGCTATAGGGTGGTTTTTCCCGATGGTTTTATATATTCCAGTCACTTACCCTTGGTTAGGATGAACACAGAACAACAGTTGTTCGACGAGCTGTCCGTTCGTCGGTTCGAGTACGATGACACCGTTGTGTTAGCGGCGGACGTGGACGTCGGCAACAATACCAGCGTGGATATCGTAGACAACACAGTGATCCTCGTCGACGGTGACGAGCAGTACGAACAGCCACTCCCCGACTGTGACACACGTGCGTTTATCAACAATGGCATCCTCACTATCGAGCTGTCAGCGGAGGAGGACTACTGAATGAAACTCACTGTCAAACCCCTCAAACAGAAAGACGCGGGCCGTGGCCTCGCGGCCATCGACCGAGCCGCGATGGACGAGATGGAGCTTGAGAACGGCGACTACATCGTCCTTGAAGGCAAGCAGGACAACCGAGTGGTCGCTCGTGTTTGGCCGGGCTACCCCGAAGACGATGGCAAAGGTATCGTCCGTATCGATGGCCAGCTCCGTCAAGAGGCCGGTGTCGGGATCGACGACAGCGTCGGCGTCGAGAAGGCAGATGTCAAGCCCGCAACCAGCGTCACCGTCGCCTTACCTCAGAACCTCCGCGTGCGGGGCAACGTGGGCCCGATGATTCGAAATAACCTCAGCGGGCAAGCAGTCGCGAAGGGCCAGACCGTGCCAGTGAGCTTCGGATTGGGGCCGCTCTCCTCGATGTCGGGCCAGAAGATCCCGCTACGCATCGCAGAGACCGCGCCCTCGGGGACCGTCATCATCACCGACCAGACCGAGATTCAGGTCAGCGAGAAGCCCGCCGAACAGATCCGCGAAGGGGAGGGCACGGACGCGACGAGTCCCGAGTCACCCGACGTAACCTACGAGGACATCGGCGGTCTGGACGACGAGCTCGAACAGGTCCGCGAGATGATCGAGCTGCCGATGCGCCACCCTGAGCTGTTCCAGCAGCTCGGTATCGAACCGCCGAAAGGCGTCCTGCTCCACGGCCCGCCGGGCACCGGAAAGACGCTGATGGCGAAAGCCGTCGCCAACGAGATCGATGCGTACTTTACTACCATCTCCGGCCCGGAGATCATGTCGAAGTACTACGGCGAGAGCGAGGAACAACTCCGCGAGGTCTTCGAGGAAGCCGAGGAGAACTCCCCTGCCATCGTCTTCATTGATGAGATCGACTCCATCGCACCCAAGCGCGGAGAGACCCAGGGTGACGTGGAGCGCCGCGTCGTCGCCCAGCTACTCAGCCTGATGGACGGGCTCGAAGAGCGCGGGCAGGTAATCGTTATCGGCGCGACCAATCGGGTCGATGCTATCGATCCAGCGCTGCGCCGCGGTGGCCGGTTCGACCGCGAAATCGAGATCGGCGTCCCGGACAAGGGAGGCCGCAAAGAGATCCTTCAGGTTCACACCCGCGGGATGCCCCTCTCCGAGAAAATAGACCTCGACAGCTACGCCGAGAACACGCACGGTTTCGTCGGAGCGGACCTGGCCACCCTGACAAAGGAGAGTGCGATGAACGCGCTCCGGCGCATCCGCCCTGAGCTTGACCTCGAGTCCGAGGAGATTGACGCCGAAGTACTGGAGAAACTAGAGATATCCGACGACGATGTCAAGGACGCGATGAAGGGTATCGAACCCTCCGCGCTCCGAGAGGTATTCGTCGAGGTGCCGCAAGTCTCCTGGGAATCCGTCGGTGGGCTCGAAGAGACCAAAGAGCGGCTCCGTGAGACCATCCAGTGGCCCCTGGAGTACGGCTCTGTCTTCGAAGCGATGGATCTAAACGCGGCAAAAGGCGTCCTGCTCTATGGCCCGCCGGGCACGGGGAAAACGCTGCTCGCCAAAGCCGTCGCCAATGAGGCCAAGTCGAACTTCATCTCGGTGAAAGGGCCAGAGCTGCTGAACAAGTTCGTCGGAGAGTCCGAAAAGGGCGTCCGCGAAGTGTTCGCCAAGGCCCGTGAGAACGCCCCCACAGTGGTGTTCTTCGACGAGATTGACTCCATCGCCACCGAACGCGGTGGCGGCCAGACCGACTCCGGTGTCGGCGAGCGCGTCGTCTCACAGCTACTGACCGAACTCGACGGCATCGAGGAGATGGAAGATGTCGTCGTCGTCGCGACGACCAACCGTCCGGACCTCATCGACAGCGCGCTGTTGCGCCCCGGCCGGCTGGACCGTCACGTCCACGTGCCGGTGCCCGACGAGGAGGCCCGCCGGGCCATCTTCGCGGTTCACACCCGCGATAAGCCATTGGCCGACGACGTGGACCGCAACAGTCTGGCCCGCCGCACCGACGGCTACGTCGGCGCCGACATCGAGGCCGTCTGCCGCGAGGCGTCAATGGCCGCGACCCGGGAGTTCATCA
>JAQCNK010000209.1 GCA_028275075.1 Haloarcula sp.
CAGCCGTGTGTGGACCTCGTCGTCGAGTACGACGGTGGAATCCTGCTGACCCGGCGCCAAAACGAACCGGCGAAAGGCGAGTGGTTCTGGCCTGGGAGTCGGCTGTATAAGGGCGAACGCCTCGACGACGCGGCGGTCCGAGTCGCCGCACCGTTCCGGTGGTCTATCGGGTCACGCCCGGCGATGGCGAGACAGTCACCCTCGACGAACAGCGCGACGAGTATCGTGTCGTGACGACACCTCCGGCAGACGCCAACGAGTACGTCGTCGAGTACTTTTCGCGGTTCGACCTCGCGTAGGGACGAAATCTAACACACAAAATATATACTACTCACAAGTTACTCACGACCCGAGTAACTAATGACGATACTCGTCACTGGGGCAGACGGCTACATCGGCTGGCCCACAGCGCTTCGCATCGCCGCCCGTACAGACGACCGCGTCCTTCTCGTGGACAACTTCGGCCGTCGCGAGTGGGTTGCAGAGGTCGGCGCCACCAGCGCAGTCCCCGTGGCGTCCATCGATGAGCGACTGGACGCCGCCAAGGAGACGCTCGGTATCACCAACATGTCCTTCGTCGAGGGGGATCTCGTCGAGAAGGACTTTGTCGACGAACTGCTGCAGGTCCACGAACCCGAGGCCATCGTCCACGCGGCCGCCCAGCCCGCCGCGCCCTACTCGCAGATCAGCGGCGAGCGCGCGAACTTCACCCAGCACAACAACCTCCAGTCCACCCGGAACCTGCTGTGGGGGCTGGAAGAGAACGACCTCACCGACACTCACTTCATCGAGACGACGACGACCGGCGTCTACGGTGCGCCGGAGTTCCCGATTCCGGAGGGTGGCGCCACGATGGAGAACCAGGGCGAGGCCGACGACGTACCGTTCCCGGCGATGGCCGGCTCCTGGTACCACCTCAGCAAGTCCCACGACGCGGCAAATATGCGGCTGGCCCACAAGCAGTTCGACATCCCCGTTTCGGACGTGCGAACGGCCATCACCTACGGGACCGAGACCGAGGAAACTCGGGAGGACGACCGTCTCAAGACCCGCTTTGACTTCGACTACTACTTCGGGACGGTCACGCACCGCTTCTGTGCCCAGGCCGTCGCCGGCTACCCCGTGACTGTCTACGGGAAAGGCGAGCAGCGCAAGCCGTTCGTCTCGCTGGAGGACGCCGTCGAAGGGCTGGCCCAGCTCGCACTCGGCGACGCTGACGACCGCCCGGAAGGGCTTACGGTCTACAATCAGGTCACCCGCGCTATCAGTATCGTCGAGATCGCCGAGACCATCGCAGACGTGGGTGGAGAGTTCGAGCTTGATGTCGCTGTCGAGCACTTCGAAAACCCGCGTGACGAGGACGAAACCCACAAGATGGAGATCGAGAAAGCACAGTACATGGACCTCATCGGCGAGCAGGACCAGACCTTCGAGGAGGGCGTGGCAGATATCTTCGAGACGGTGACCAGCTACGCGACCACCATCGAGGCACACGAGGACCGCTTCCTACCGGGCGTCCTGGTTGACGAGGAATAATGGCCACCGACGTGCTGGTCACGGGCGGCTGTGGTTACATCGGCAGCGACCTCGTCCCACGCCTGGCAGCCGACGACCGGGTCGGCAAGCTGGGCGTCCTCGACAGCCTCACATCCGGCTCGCCTCGGGCACTCATGGGTGCCGTCAACGAGAACCTGGAGTTCCGGCGGGGCGATGTTCGCGAGTACGGTGATGTCGAGAGCGCCATGCGCGGCGTCGACACCGTCGTCCACCTCGCCGCTATAACCGGTGCGGACAGCACCCACGACCGGCGCGAGGAGACTGTCGCGGTCAACTACGAGGGGACCGAGAACGTTCTCACCGCCGCCGGGAAAGTTGGCGTCGAGAACGTCGTCTTTGCCTCCTCGTGTAACGTCTACGGCCGCGCGACCAGCACTGACATCGATGAGACCGTCGACCCGGACCCTATCAACCCCTACGCCGAGACGAAGCTGGACTCGGAGACGCTTTTGGAGAGCTACTGTGAGGAGTTCGGAATGGACGGGACCGCCCTGCGGATGGCAACGAACTTCGGCCACTCGCCAGGTATCCGGTTCAATCTCGTCGTGAACTACTTTGTCTTTCGCGCCCTGACGGGACGTACCCTCACCGTCTACGGCGACGGGTCGAACTGGCGGCCCTTTATCCACGTCAGCGACGCCGCTCGGGCGTACAAACACGCTGCGCTGGAACCCGACGCGTGGGACCAGCGCGTCTACAACGTCGGGCGCAACGACGCCAACTACCAGATATCCGAAATCGCCGACATCGTCGACGAGACTGTCGGCGCGGTCGACATTACGTATCTGGGAGACGAACACCCAGGCCCATCCTACCACGTCAACTTCGACCGACTGGCAGAGACAGGCTTCGAACCAGAGACGACCCTCCGCGAGGGGGTCCGCGACATCGCACGGAGATTCACCAATGGCTGAGACACACATCGCTATCACAGGCGCGGCCGGCTACATCGGCAGCCGCGTCCTCGTCGAAGTTGAGGCACAGCACCCCGACTGGGAGATCACCGCGCTGGATAACTTCTATCTCGGTGACGTCCGCTCGGTCGGTGACACCGACGTTGAACACGTCGACATCCGGAACCGAGACCGCCTCGAAGCGGCACTCGACGGCGCCGACATCGTGATGCATCTCGCCGCCATCTCGGGCGTCGACGACTGCGAGCAAAAACAGGATCTCGCCTACGAGGCCAACGTTCAGGGAACCGAGAACGTCGCGTGGTTCTGCCGAAAGACCGGTGCCGCGATGATCTTCCCCTTCTCGATGGCCGTCATCGGCGACCCACAGGAGTTCCCCATCACGGTCGATCATCCCCGCGACCCGATGAACTGGTATGGGCGGACGAAGCTCCTTAGCGAGATCACCATCGACGAGTTCGCCGACGGCGCGTTCCCGGCCCACCAGTTCATGATTTCAAATCTCTACGGCGGCCATGCGGTCGACGGGCGGACGATATCCAAGGGAACCGTCATCAACTTCTTCCTCTCGCGGGCAATGGCCGGCGAGACCCTCACAGTGTACGAGCCGGGCACCCAGTGTCGCAACTTCGTCCACGTCAAGGACGTCGCCCGGGCCTACCTCCGCAGTGCCGAGCGACTGGTCGACCAGCTTGCGGCGGGCGAGACCGGCGTCGAGAAGTACGAGATCGCGAGCGATGAGGACCCCGGCGTCGAAGCCGTGGCCGAGCTGGTCCAGTCCGTCGCGGCCGAACACGG
>JAQCNK010000216.1 GCA_028275075.1 Haloarcula sp.
CATCACGGCACGGATGCGCTCCTCGCGCACGCCGACGAGACCGGCAAGAAAGCCGCCGAGCGACGCCGGTCCCGTGAGGTCCTTGATGATATCGCAGACACCCTCGGGAGCGATCAATCGCGCCTCACCTTCGTTGCCGATGTCCGACCAGTTTATAGCTGGCTGACCGACGAAGGCTATCTCGCGTTCAATCCACTCGAGGGCATCGAATCCGAATACGGCTGGGAACGGCCCGACGCCGACAACCAATCACTGCGGGCGGCCGATGTCCAGCGACTGCTTGCGGCCGCCGACACACCAGCTGAAACACTACTTGTCACTGCGCTCCCGGGGTGGGGCTTACGTCCGTCCGAAGTTGCCCAGTTGCACGTCTCACAGTTTGCTCTCGAAGGCGATGACCCACACATTGCCTTCGACGATCGGAAGAACGGGCCGGGTACTGTCGCCATTCACTACGGCGTACATACGGTCTCCGACCGCATCGACCAGCTGGCTGCAGCGGACGACTGGCAGGGGTATCTGTTCCCCTCACCGACAAAGTCGAAACAACGCGTTCATTCAGACACGATTACCAACCGGTTCAAACGACTTGCTGACCGTGCCGATGTGTCCGTTGACGGCCAACTGGCGACGCCCCGAACAGCACGTCGGTTCTGGTACTCGACGTACTCCAGCGCGATGGTCGACATTCGCGCCGAAATGGACGCCATCGCCGACGAACAGGGTGCCCAGTCCGGGACCGTCGTCTGGGAACAGTATCTCTCTGAGGCGGATCGACGACGTCGGCGGCGACAAGCAATGGCCGGCAAACTGACTGATGCGTTTGGAGCCGAAAACAGCACCGTTGCTGGTGGTGGGACAGAGCCAGTCTCATAGTGTGACAGTCGGATTGTCCGGGACACGCGCTGCTACTGTCGGCTGTAACGCGGACGCGTTCGGCACCCCGAGGTAGCGACTATCCTTGCGGAGTTTCAGCCAGCAGTGTCAGTCGACGAATTGCTGTTCAAACCGGCTGATTGCCCTGTCAGTCCCGGCGACGATGACCTCATCACCCGTTTCGAAGGTGAACGTAGCCGGGTCAAAGTCGGTTATCGTGGTCTCCTCACGGAGTATCCCGACGACGGTACACCCCGTCACCGTCCGGACCGACTCGTCGACGATAGTGCCCCCTATCAGTCCGTCCGCGGGAAGTCGAACCACGCTGAACTGCCTGTCGTAGGCGAGCATCGTCTCGTCCGCTGACACCGTCGAAGCCAGCATCCGTCCGCTCACGGTCGCCAGAGACTGCACATAGTCCGCACCCGCGCGGTAGAGCTTCTCAACGTAGGCGTGGTCGTTTGCACGCACGACGATGTACAGGTCGGGGTTGAGTTCCCGGGCGATAAGCGTCGTGAAGATGGCCGTCGTGTCGTCACCGACGGCTACCAGCAGTGCGGTGGCGTCCTTGATGCCCGCGGCCCTGAGCACGTCAGGATCGCTCGCCTCACCGGTGATATCCACGTTCTCGTGGTCTTCGAGGTCGAGGACGGTCAGTCGGGAACTGGTCTCGCTGAGCTGGTCGTAGGCCGCCTGGCCGGAGTCCCCGTACCCCGCCAGCAGTATCTGCTGGGGACCGAAATCCCGCACTCTGGACGAGGAGGCCTGCTTTATCCTGGAAATCTGTGTTGGTTCCCCCGCGACCAGTAGTCGCGTCCCGTCGGTTAGGATTTCGTCGGCGTCGACGGGCGTCTCGAACTCGCCGTCGAACCAGGCACCGATGACGTTCACGCCGAATCGCTCGCGCAGTCTGGCCTCGCCGAACCGCTCCCCCGCGAAACTGCTGTCAGCCGCGAGCGTCAGTTCGGCCAGTTGCAGGTCCTCGTCGATCGGTACGCCATCCCTGATATCGGCCGTGACGACTGTCGGTACCTGCCGCGAGAGACTCTCGCCGAGCAGTTGACGGGGGGAGAGCACTTCGTCCGCGCCGGCCGCGCGGTGGTACCGGGCGAGCGACGCGTCCTCGACGAGGGTCACCACTTGGACGTCGGGACGGGCGTCCCGCGCCGAGAGTACGATGCTGGCGTTCGTGTCGTCGGCCCCGTCTGCGACGACGGCGACGGCGTCGTCAATGGACGCGTTCTCCAGCGTCGCAGTGGCCTCGGGGTCGCCAACCAGCACCGTATAGCCCGCCGTCTGGAGCGCTATCGCATCGTCTTCATCGGTGACGACGAGGACGTACTCCCGGTCGCGTGCGTCGAGTTCCGTGATGAACGCGTCCGTTCTGGGGGTGTGCCCACAGACGACGACGTGGCCGCTGAGTCCCGGTCGTCGCTGGGGCGCCGACGGGGCGAGCGACCGTCGGAGCCAGGGTACGACGAAGACGTCTACGGCGGCGAGGATGAGCCCGATGCCGGTGAGCTGCATCAGTATCACCAGGAGATTCATCCAGAGGGTGTCCCACCCCGCGTCCTCCCCGTAGCCGGTCGTCGTGAACGTCTGGAAGACGACCTCCAGCGAGCGGTAGAGTGGTTGTGGCTGATTTTCGAGGGCCCCCATCCCGTAGTTGTAGACGAGCGTGAACACTAGTATCGTGACGGCAACAGCGAGGAGATAGTATGCGGTCCGGCGCGAGCGGTCGTCCATGTTGCTGGGTTCTGCTAATACTACCAGCTATAACAAACTGAATGAATTCACCACCCCGGGGTGGCGAATATCCCAAACTCGGGGGTCGGCCCGGCTGCACCGACCGCCCCTACATACCGATCAGAACGCGCTCGCGTCGACGCTGCCGACGTAGTTCCGGGCCACGGCATAAGCCAGGATCGAGACCGCCAGCGTCCCGAAGACGGTCGCGTAGGTCGACAGCGTCGGACTGTCGACGGCGAGTTTCGCCACCGTTGTCGCCGGGTGTTCGGGCAGCACCACGGCTGCACCGAACACTACGAGCGTCAGTACAGAGTACATAAGCTGTGCGGGCCGTCGCTTCCCGGTTGCCACGCCCAGCACGACGCCGATGGTGACGACCAACGCCGCGATGGCGGCCACGAACAGCAGGATAACCGAGGGGTTCGCCACACTGATACCGTTTATCGACAGCAACAGTATCCACAGCAGCGACTGGGCGGGGGCCAGCAGCGCCATCCCAAGGGCCTTCCCGTCGACGATGTCGAGCATCGACACCGGGGCGACACGAAGCAGTTCCAGAGTCCCCCGTTCCATCTCCTCAGTAATGGTGTCGACCGCCACCGAGCCGCTGATAAACGCCGGTAGGAAGAGCAGCAGCGGGATCAGGACCGTGTAGGTAAAGCTAAAGTACGGGCTGGCGCTTATTTTGGGCGGCAACGAGACCGGGTTAGATTCCAGCGAGTCGGCCCGTTCGAACCGCTCCTGGCGCTCCAGCGTCTCCAACACGCGGCGGACGTTAACGACGATGAGCGTCGAGCGTATAGAGCCGTCGGGGATGCGGGCTGTTACGGATATCTTCTGCCCTGGTCCGTCGGCCGAGTCGACATATCTGGCCTCTAACACGGCGTCGACGCGTCGCTGCTCGAAGGCTAGCTGGGCCGCGTCGGCGTTCTCGTACTCGGTCGCTATGGCACCATCCTGTTCGGCGGCTGCTTCGAGCAACGTGTCCCGTGCGTCACCGGTAACTGCCATCTCCACCTCGCCGGTTGAAACGGAGCCTGGATCGTACAGTGAGGTCAATCCCACTACCAGAAACGAGGAGAACCCGGCCACGAACAGTTGGATGACCAGGGCCAACACGATGGTCTTCTCGCGGGAGAGCGAGCGCACGTCCCGGCGGGCGACCACGATCCGCGGATCGCG